>URJI01000011.1 GCA_900548215.1 uncultured Coprococcus sp.
ATCCTTGTCCTTTCTGTTTACAGAGATCAGGACAGTTCCGCTTGTAGGAAGGAGAGTCTGTGTAGCCTCCTGAGCCTTGTAGAATGCCTCTCCGTAGTAGGTTGAAAGTCCGAGAACCTCACCTGTGGATCTCATCTCAGGTCCTAAGATCGGGTCAACCTCTGGGAACATGTTGAATGGGAATACAGCCTCCTTAACTCCGTAATATGGTATGTGCTGCTCCTTGAGAGCTGGAACAGGAGATGGTCTTCCTGTGAGCTCTGATGTGATGATATCAGTAGCGATAGGAACCATGCGCACGTTACATACCTTTGATACGAGAGGTACTGTACGGGATGCTCTAGGATTTGCCTCGAGAACATATACCTTGCCTTTCTCAATAGCGTACTGCATGTTCATAAGACCTACGACATGCATCTCCTCAGCGATCTTCTTTGTATATTCCTTGATAGTAGCAACATTCTCAGCAGTGATGTGTACTGAAGGAATGATGCATGCTGAATCACCTGAGTGAACTCCGGCAAGCTCGATGTGCTCCATAACGGCAGGAACAAATGCGTGAGTTCCGTCGCTTATGGCATCTGCCTCACACTCAAGGGCATGATTCAGGAATCTGTCTATAAGTATAGGTCTGTCAGGTGTGACACCAACGGCAGCTCTCATATATCCGTCAAGGCTCTCGTCATCGTATACGACCTCCATACCACGTCCGCCGAGAACGTATGATGGACGGACCATGACTGGATAGCCAATCTTGTGAGCGATCTCAAGTGCTTCGTCAACAGTAGTAGCCATACCAGATTCTGGCATAGGGATCTCAAGCTTATCCATCATCTCACGGAAGAGATCTCTGTCCTCTGCAAGATCGATGACAGCAGGAGATGTACCGAGGATCTTTACGCCGTTCTTCTCAAGGTCAGAAGCAAGGTTAAGAGGTGTCTGACCGCCGAACTGTGCGATGACGCCCACTGGCTTTTCCTTGTTGTAAATGCTGAGAACATCCTCAAGTGTAAGTGGCTCAAAGTAGAGCTTATCTGATGTATCATAGTCAGTTGAAACAGTCTCTGGATTACAGTTTACTATGATAGTCTCAAATCCGAGCTTCTTAAGTGCCAGTGATGCATGTACGCAGCAGTAGTCAAACTCGATACCCTGACCGATTCTGTTAGGACCTCCGCCGAGGATCATAACCTTTGGCTTGTTCTCATTTATCGGATTGCTGTCAGGTGCATTGTATGTGGAGTAGTAGTAAGCTCTGTCCTTTGTTCCACTTACGTGTACGCCTTCCCATGCCTCAGTAACTCCGAGCTCGATTCTCTTATTTCTGATGTCCTCCTCAGGAATCTCAAGGATCTGGCTGAGGTATCTGTCTGAGAAACCGTCTTTCTTTGCAGTGGTGAGTGCCTCGTCAGATGGGAGAGTGCCCTTATGTGCTGCGAGTGCTTCCTCTTCCTCAACGAGTTCCTTCATCTGCTCAACGAAGTAGTGCTTAACCTTTGTTATATCAAATATCTCATCTACTGTAGCACCCTTTCTGAGCGCCTCGTACATGATGAAATGTCTGTCGCTTGATGGATGAGCAAGCATGCGCAATAGTTCATCCTTGCTCTTTGTATTGTAGTCCTTGGCGTAGCCGAGACCGTATCTTCCTGTCTCAAGGCTTCGGATAGCCTTCTGGAATGCCTCCTTGTAGGTCTTACCGATACTCATGACCTCACCTACGGCACGCATCTGGGTTCCGAGCTTGTCCTCAACACCCTTGAACTTCTCGAATGCCCAACGTGCGAACTTGATAACCACATAGTCACCGTCCGGAACGTATTTGTCCAGTGTGCCGTACTTACCGCACTCGATATCCTTGAGGGTAAGCCCTGTTGCCAGCATGGCTGACACAAGGGCAATAGGGAATCCAGTAGCCTTTGATGCCAGGGCAGAAGAACGGGATGTTCTAGGGTTGATCTCGATTACGATGATTCTGTCAGATACAGGGTCATGTGCGAACTGTACATTTGTTCCACCGATGACCTCAACAGAGTCAACGATCTTGTATGCCTGCTCCTGAAGTCTCTTCTGAACGTCCTCAGAGATTGTGAGCATAGGGGCGGAGCAGAATGAATCACCTGTGTGTACGCCGAGAGGATCGATGTTCTCGATGAAACATACAGTGATCATATTGCCTTCGCAGTCACGTACAACTTCAAGCTCAAGCTCCTCCCATCCGAGGATTGACTCCTCAACGAGAACCTGACCTACAAGGCTGGCCTGAAGACCTCTTGCACAGACAGTCTTGAGCTCCTCCTTGTTGTATACGAGTCCGCCGCCGGCACCGCCCATGGTGTATGCAGGACGAAGAACAACAGGGTAGCCGAGCTGATCTGCGATGGCGAGAGCCTCATCTACCGAGTAGGCAACCTCGCTTCTTGCCATTTCTATTCCGATTGCGTTCATGGATTTCTTGAATTCGATTCTGTCCTCACCGCGCTCTATGGCATCTACCTGAACACCGATGACCTTGACATTGTATTTGTCTAAGATGCCTTCTTTTGCAAGTTCAGCACAAAGGTTAAGTCCTGACTGTCCTCCGAGATTTGGAAGAAGAGCATCAGGTCTCTCTTTTGCAATTATCTGCTCAAGTCTCTTGACATTGAGTGGCTCAATGTATGTGACATCAGCTGTCTCAGGATCTGTCATGATGGTAGCAGGGTTGGAATTGACCAATACGATCTCGTATCCAAGCTTCTTAAGTGCCTTGCAAGCCTGAGTTCCTGAGTAGTCGAACTCACATGCCTGACCGATGATGATTGGACCAGATCCTATTATCAGAACTTTGTTAATGTCTTCTCTTTTTGGCATATTTTTCTCCTTATTGTAAAATGATTCTTGTTCAGAGCGAGAGCACTGAAAACTACATGAAATCACACAAAACAAAGAAATATCTTTATGTGATTTTTGCTATTGTTGGGCGTAATTTACTTTCTTTTATAAAAAAGCCCAAATTATTGATATTATAAAGTATAAGAGCCCAAAAGTACAGAGTAAATGAAGAAATATATTGAAAAAATAAACTAAAATATGAGATGGATTAAGAATTAAATTAAAGAGAATTATATTAAAAAGAAGCAGGGAACAGCAGATAACGGTCTAAAAAATCCGGCAAGTATGAAATGCCATACATGCCGGATAAACTGCGATATTACAATCTGTATTAAAAAACACAGATAAAATGTCTTATAACACCTTTGAAAGGAAATCCTTAAGTCTAGGATTCTTAGGGCTGCCGAAGAATTCCTCCGGTGTGCCGGATTCAAGAATCTGTCCGTCGTCAATAAATACGACCTTATTGGCAACCTCTCTGGCGAATCCCATCTCATGGGTAACTATGATCATTGTCATGCCTTCGTCCGCAAGAGCCTTCATAAGATCAAGAACCTCGCCGACCATCTCAGGGTCGAGAGCTGAGGTTGGCTCATCAAACAGAATGACATCAGGATTCATGGCAAGCGCACGGACGATGGCAACACGCTGTTTCTGACCGCCTGAGAGAGTAGATGGATATACATCCGCCTTGTCCTCCAGACCGATCCTCTTCAGGAGTTCCTCAGCCTTTGCATGTGCCTCGGCAATGATCTCTGATTTTGTTGTTGTTATTTCCTGCTTTGTCTGCTTTTCCTTGCGGAAGAGGTTTGTTACAGGGAGCAGGAGATTATGCCGCTTTGCCTTCTTCAGATCCTGACATCTGACATAGACAGGTGCAAGCATGATATTCTGTATAACAGTCTTGTTGTTGTACAGGTTGAAATGCTGGAAAACCATACCCATATGACGGCGGTGTATGTTGATATCGACCTTAGGGTCTGCTATATCAACACCATTGAATATAATTTGGCCGCCGGTAGGATCTTCCATACAGTTCAAACAGCGAAGAAATGTACTTTTACCAGAACCTGAGGGACCGATAACAACCATTATATCGCCTTTGTCTATGGTGATATTGATGCCGTTTAAGACCTTGTTATCACCGAAGCTTTTTTCAAGATTAATGACGTCTATCACTCTTTCTCAGGCTCCTTTCCATTAATTTGATTCCCAGGCTGATGAGAAGCACCATCACGATGTAGATAAGTGCCATGACCAGATAAGGGACCATGAATTCGTAGCTGTTACTTCCGATGTAGTTGAATGCAACGTAGAGATCAGTTGCTCCGACAAAACTTACAACTGAAGTTTCCTTTATTAAAGAAATAAATTCATTTCCAAGGGTTGGCAGAATATTCTTGACTGCCTGAGGTATAACGATTTTGAGCATGGTAGTCGAAAAACTGAGTCCCATGGCACGTCCACCTTCCATCTGACCTGGATCAACGGAGAGTATACCACCACGCATGATCTCTGAGATGTAGGCACCGCTGTTGAGTCCGAATACAAGCATAGCCACCTGAACTCCTGTCATGTGTCCTCCCACTATAGGAAGAAGAACATAGTAGAAGAGAAGAAGCTGTACAACCATAGGTGTTCCACGGAAGAAACCTACATATACACTGCAGATCGCATCCAGAACTCTAGGCAGACGCTTGTACTTTGGAATTACCCTTACGGTAGCTATGAGGGTACCGATTACTATACCGATGATAAGACCGGCAATGGCTATTATCACAGTATTCTTCAGACCCTCGACTACCTTAACATACCCGTTGTTGTCGATGAATATTTCTATGAACTTTTGTATTTTTGTAGAAATGTCTCCCATGAAATATCCTTTCAAACATAATTGGCGTTAATACTAAAATTACTAAATCTGAATTAGAATTTACTGCATTGCGTTAAGAGCAGCAGTGATGCTGGCTGCAGGAGCAGCATCGATGATAACATAGTTGAGGTTACCATTTAAAAGATCCTGAACTGCAAGAGAACCGTTCTTGTAGCCAGTTGAAGTCATAGCCAGCTTTGTGAATCCCCAGTCTGCGTCGCCCTCGCAGTAGAACTGTCCGGTAGTACCTGTCTGGAAACCAATCTTCATGTCTGAACCCTTAGCCTGAAGGATCTTGTTGACATCATCGGCTGTCTTGCACTCATCAAACTCTGCATTGTCAGATGTAACGATAAGCTTCTGTGAAGCCTTGTAGTATGAATCTGAGAAGCTTACATACTCCTCACGGTCTGGCTTTATAGTAAGACCTGCCATAGCGATATCACACTTGTGCTGACCAACTGAGAGACATACAGCGTCGAAATCCATGTTCTGGATAACGAGCTCCTTGCCAAGCTTGTCTGCGAGAGCCTTAGCTATCTCCATATCGACACCATAGTAGTTCTCACCCTTTGTATACTCAAATGGCTCGAATGCAGCATTTGTTGCAACTACAAGCTGATCCTTGTTTGCATCAAGCTTTGCTGACTCAACTGCAACTGGCTCACCGTCACCGAAGTAGTGATTGCAGATCTCCTCAAATGATCCATCCTCGTTCATTGACTTTATGAAATCATTGACCTGTGTTAAGAGCTCAGGCTGATCCTTGTCAACACCGAAAGCATACTGCTCATCTGTAAGGTCAATCTCGATGACCTTTGCAGTCTTCTTTGATGAAGTGCTCTCTGAAGCAGCCTCTGAAGAATCATCCTTGCTTCCACATGCAGTAAGGGCTGTCATAGCCAGAACTGCTGATACTGAAAGTGCTAAAAATTTTTTGAGTTTCATTTTACATCTTCCTTTCATAATATCTGCACATATCTGTGCATTTCTTCTTTTCAACTGAATAAATATACCATTGTGTTTAAGAAAATGCAATTAATATATGAAAAAACTCATATAAAAAGATGACAAAATCGGGATAAAGGGGAAAAAAAGGAAATTTATTCATGTTTTATTCATTATTTATAAATAAACATTGTTCTATGAATGCTATTTACTATATAATAAATTGTACTAAAACAAAAAAATGTTGATGTTATAAAAAAGGGAGGACAAATAATATGAGGTACGAGATAAAAGGTGGCATGATGCCTGTTGTTGAGATAATCCTTGAGGCGGGAGAGTCCATAAGCTGTGAGAAAGGTGCAATGGTTTGGATGTCACCTAATATGCAGATGCAGACATCTGGAGGCGGGGTTGGTAAGATGTTCACCAGAGCCATGACAGGAGAAGCGATGTTCCGTAATACTTATACAGCACAGGGAGGACAGGGCCTGATAGCATTTGGGTCAAGTTTTGTTGGAAATATCATGGCGGTAGAGATAGGACCGGGCAAGGAAATAATTTGTCAGAAGTCTGCATATCTTGCATCGACTCCGGGAATCAATCTGGAGATAGCTTTTCAAAAGAAGATAGCCGGCGGGTTCTTCGGAGGTGAGGGATTTATTATGCAGAGGATTACAGGTCAGGGAATAGTGTTCCTTGAAATCGACGGTTCTGTTGTGGATTATATGCTTGCACCGGGACAACAGATGGTCATAGACACAGGATATCTTGCCATGATGGATGCAACATGTACACTGAATGCTGAGACCGTTAAGGGCGGGGCAATGAATATGTTGTTCGGAGGTGAAGGATTTTTTAATACCGTAGTCACAGGCCCGGGAAGGATAACACTGCAGACAATGCCTAAGTCACAGCTTGCGGCTCAGATAGCATCCGTGATGCCATCTAAATAACCGCCAGAGCCATATCATTAAGCCCACTCCAAAAAAGAACACAGCAGTATCTTCCAATGTCGGCTAACTTGAAAATAAAAAGTCAAATATATAATTTTGACGAAAATATAGTCGGAATTAGTGTTTGAACTTAGGTTTTTCAACCAAAATTTGCAAAATACTGCAAACTTATGCGATTAAGGTCTAGACAACCGGAGAAATAAATTATATGATACAAGGGTTGAACGTTAGAATTGCCTATTTAATATAGAATGTTTTGACGTGCAACCCAGACATATAACTATAATATTGTTAGGTAGCAAGGGAGACTTTTATGAAAGCGTACAGTGAATTATCAAGAGAAGAGTTAATGGAACTTAGAGAGCAGCTGCTTGCGGCATATGAAGAGAAGAAGGCTCTTGGCCTGAACCTTGATATGTCAAGAGGAAAGCCATCACCAACCCAGCTTGGAGTATCTGTTGGTCTTATGGATGTTATCAACAGTGATTCTGATATGAAGTCAGAGTGTGGCATAGACTGCAGGAACTATGGGTGCCTTGATGGAATTCCAGAGGTCAAGAGACTTATGGCTGAGATGATGGGAACCACGGAGGATCATATCTTTATCGGTGGTAACGCAAGTCTCACTCTTATGTTTGACACTGTATCAAGAGCATATACACATGGAATAATGGGAGAGACACCTTGGTGCAAGCTTGACAAGGTGAAGTTCCTCTGCCCTGTTCCGGGATATGACAGACATTTTGCTATCACAGAGCATTTTGGAATAGAGATGATCAACATACCTATGTCAGAGACAGGTCCAGACATGGATATGGTTGAAGAACTTGTAAATTCAGATCCAACAGTAAAGGGTATATGGTGCGTGCCAAAGTACTCAAACCCACAGGGAATCTGCTACAGCGATGAGACCGTAAGAAGATTTGCAAATCTTAAGCCTGCAGCTAAGGATTTCAGGATCTTCTGGGACAATGCATATGTCATCCATCATCTGTATGAGGACAATCAGGTAGAGATACTTG
The DNA here is from genome assembly GCA_900548215.1 of uncultured Coprococcus sp. GTDB lineage: Bacteria > Bacillota > Clostridia > Lachnospirales > Lachnospiraceae > Coprococcus. The sequence goes on from URJI01000011.1 coordinate 7,671, forward strand.
ATATCATCGGAGAGTGTGAGAAGGCCGGCAATCCGGATATGGTATTTGAGTTCGCTTCAACATCAAAGGTAAGCTTTCCTGGTTCAGGAGTTTCAGCTATGGCTACATCACATGCAAACCTTGAGGATGCCAAGAAGCATTATACAATTCAGACTATAGGTAACGATAAGGTAAATCAGCTCAGACATGCGAGATATTTCAAGAATCTTGACGGTCTTAAGGAGCATATGAAGAAGCATGCTGATTTCATGAGACCAAAGTTTGAGGCTACACTCAAAGTTCTTGAGGAGGAGCTTGATGGACTTGGAATTGGTTCATGGATCAAGCCTCTCGGCGGATATTTCATATCATTTGACGCTATGGAAGGCTGTGCAAAGGCTATAGTTGCAAAGTGCAAGGAGGCTGGAGTTATTCTCACAGGTGCAGGAGCAACATTCCCATACCATAACGATCCAAAGGACAGCAACATCAGGATCGCACCTTCATTCCCAACACCAGAGGAGATGCAGCAGGCAACAGAGATATTTGTTCTCTGCGTAAAGCTCGTTAGTGTTCAGAAACTGCTTGAGGCATAAATGACAATGTCGGAGTATTGTTGCAGATAGGCCTTGCGGGTTATATAACAATAAAAAAACAGCAATAAAAAAATTCCAATTATAGAAATATTAATAGTAAACAAAGATAGAAAGATCTCATTCATATGGATGGGATCTTTTTTTGACCATTCATATCATGATTGTTTGATATATTCTGTGGCTGTTCAATCAATAACAATCAAATAGGCAACAAAATATGAATAGCGCAAACGGTTGAAATATTATAATTATACATAAAGTTACAAAATGTTCATAAAATAGCCATAAATTTGGCGATTTTTCATCATTGATATATCACAATTAGGTATCTATAATCTAGAGGGGATAAGAATAGATTTATTGTGTCGTAATCTGACATATAAAGCAAGGAGGTGGCTGGTTGTTTAATTATTACATATATAAATCTTACTTTAATGCCAGACACAGTTTTAATGGTGACAGGGAGAAAATGCATGGGCATTCGTTCACGTTAGTCACATATATAGGAATGAAGGATAAGAGTGAGAATATACCTTTCTTCAAACTTGAGGCGATAGTTTCGGCGTTCATTGACCAGTACAGAGGCAAGTATCTGAATGAACTTCCTGAGTTTCGGAAATGTGAGAACACGCTCGAGACATTGGGCGATTATTTCTATGAAGAACTCAGACGCAGGCTTGAGAAGATTGGAATGGAGCTTTATCAGCTAGATATATCTGAAAATCCACTTTGCGTGTATCAAGTGTCGGACAGACTGCTGCTGCCTACTATGAATATGGATACTAGCAACAGAAACTATCAAAAGATATTTGACGACATACTGAGACTTGAGAGTATGACAGGAGCAAACAATTCTCAATAGATTTTACTACAAGAAAAGGCGTGATTATATGAAGAACAGAAGAACAAAAATTAAGAGACTTATAGGGATTATAACTGCGGTATGTATGGTGATCATCTTTTCAGGTGTTTCCATATTTGGGAGTCAGGCACAGACACTCTCCGATGGAAATGGTGGAAACATAGAAGTGACAACGGATGACGAGTACATCTATCTGGAATACAGAGGTCCGTGGACTAATTATATTCAGCAGACATTCGATGTATCTGCAAATGGGCAGACAGCTCCGGGGGCATTATCCAAGTTAGTTATAAACACAGGCAACAATGGCGATGGTTCATCATTCAGCGTGTTAAATGCATGGTATCAGGCAATCGATGGCGCCACTGGTTATACGACAAATACCGGTGCATCGTCATCTGGCTGGGGATATGCGGATATGTCCTGGAGTGCAAAGGTGCCGGTCAGCACATATGGAACAGATGTGCAAAATATAACAATAGGCTGGAATGGCAATACGGCCGAGCTTGATATAGCAGGTGGTAGTTCATCCTCTGAGGCGACCACGGAGGTCGGAAGCGAGACAACCACAGAGGCTGAGAGCGAGACAACCACTGAAGCTGGGAGCGAGACAACCACTGAGGCTGCAGAAAACAGTACAGAAGAAACTACGACCGAAGATGCGATTGAGAATACCGCTGTGACAACAGAGCAGGCATCAGAGAGCACTATAGAACAGACAACAACTGAGGTCAGCACTACAGAACAGACAACGGAGAATGCCACAACAGAGACGGGAACAACTGAGGAGATCACAGGACCTGTCACATCCGGACTTGTGGTCGACGGGTATTATGGTGAGTGGAGTCAGTATCCGTCAGCGAATATAACCTACAACGGTAACAATAGTTACTCAGTTCACAAGGGACAGCTTGCAGTGGAGAATGGAAGACTGTATGTACACTTTTCCATGAACGATCTGTATACATCCCAGATGCAGTTTAATCTGTGGAATATCACAGTAGATGGAAAATCATGTGTGCTTAATGTACTCCCTGTGAATTCTGACGGATCAATAAACTGGGGTGGTCAGACTAACGGCTTTGGAGCAGGAGTATACAGAAATTTCGGAGTGTTTGCAGGCTACTACAATGATGTGGATGGCGATGTGGCATTCACAGTATATGATGCGGCACATACAGAGACGGGCAAGGGTGATGAAATAGAGTTTTCCATATCACTTAACAAACTCGCAGATTATCTTGGCATAAAGCTGGATCAGGGCGCAACAATCACTGTGTCCAACCCTAATATAGGAGCGGAGGGTGTCACAATAACCGGAACACCTACAGGTCCTTGGGTTGGTGCTGCTATAGCCCTTATAATGGCTATAGGCGGAGTAATAGTATATAGAAGAAAGAAAATATAAACTGCTGAATGCTATAGCAGGGTGTGAATATAAATGAGAGGAGGTGCACGCCGATGATGAATATAGTTTTTGTTATACTGTTAGTGTTTTGGATATATATATTGTCCGTGCTGAAACGTGGAAAGCTGGATTTCTGGTATTTTATAACAGGAAGCATTGGAATTTTTGTGTTCATGCTCATCAAGGTGGAGCCAGTCGTTCTTGCACCTCTTCAGAAGAGCGTGTCCGCAGTTGCTGGCATGTTCGGCGATATGACAGGCATATATGAGGGATATTTCAACAAGAACATAGTGTTCATATCGACCGGTGATGCCAATCTGTCAATGTATATAGATTATGAGTGCTCAGGAATAGTGGAGATGCTGGCCTTCCTGTCGCTTTTGTGGTTTTTTCCTATGTACCACACATATGAGAAGGTGGTACTCAGCATAGTTGGACCGGCCCTCATATTTGCGGCAAATGTACTCAGGATATTCACCATATGCCTAATTGTCCATGCGTTCGGCGGAGGGGCGTATTTCGTCGCCCACAGCATAATAGGACGTCTGGTATTCTATGCATGTACTGTCCTTTTGTATTTCTTTGTATTCACAAAGGCTCAGATCATCAGACAGAAGGTAGGAGGTTTCAGATATGACACTGATAACACAGATCTTTCATAGCTCCATACTTTTCTGGGCGGCATGGGTCATCATACCGATCGTTATGGAGATCATACCGACTATATGCAATTTCTTCATACTGATAAAGAAGAAGCTTGTGTCAAGGAAGGAGAAGGCAATCAACTTCTCACCGGAGATAACACTTATCATACCTGTGTATAATCAGGAACATAGCCTTCACAGATGTATAAGCTCCATAGATGCGTCAAGTTATCCTAACAGCAAGATATATATACTTGTTGTAAATAATATGAGTACGGACCGGAGCTTTGATGTATTCTGCAAATGTCAGGAGGAATTCCCTGATCTTACAATGAATTGGGTAAATTCAAGACAGGGAAAATCAAAGGCTCTCAATCTGGGACTTTTCAACAGCTACGGCAAATACATCATACACATAGACAGTGACGGTGTGCTCCAGAGGGATGCCATCAGGAACATGGTGACCAAATTCGAGAGGAATCCTGACATCGACTGCATGACCGGAACGATCATGACCAACCCCGAAATGGTCGATGATACCGACAGATTTGGGCTCAGACTGCTTAGAAAGCTGGAGTTCTTTGAATACTGTCAGGCGTTCCTTGCTGGCAGGAATTTCCAGTCGGAGTTCAATAATATATTTACTTTATCAGGTGCTTTCTCAGCATTCAGACGATCAACCATCATGAAAACCAATATGTACAATACGGATACTGTGTGCGAGGACACCCATGTAACGTTTCAGATAAGGGATGTGCTCGGAGATAAGGTAGCTCTGTGCAGTGAAGCTATATTTTATGTTGATCCAATAGAAGATATGAACAGACTATATATACAGAGACAGAGATGGCAGAGGGGCGAGATAGAGGTTGTCCACATGTTCATGAAGAACAGGATGAACGCTGTGCGAGGATTTTTCTCTGACTTCATTGTGAGACTGGTTATGTTCGATCACACATTTGCATTCCCGCGCATGATATGGTACTTTGCGCTGATATGCCTTGGAATATTCCAGGATTATCCGTTTACGCTCATCATAGATTCAGTCATAATCATGTATCTTTTGTATGTGTTTACCACAACACTGCTATATATATGTATAAGTCTTTTTCTGAGCCCGTTTAAACAGCTCAGAAGATATTACATGAGAAAATGGTATCTTGTATTCCTGCTTCCTCTGTACAACTTTGTCGTGTTCTGGTTCAGATTTGCAGGAATAATCAACTCCATGAAGTCTAAGGGAAGCTGGAAAATGCAAAATTTCAGCGAGGAGAGACAGACGGCGTGGAGCATCATAAAGCATGACTTCCGCTGGCTTGGAAGATTGGTGTACAAGGTGACAGGAAGGAGAAAATGTCATGAGCAGGAAAGCTGAAAAGAATAAGACATATAGAGGACGAGTAGTGGCAGCTTTTGCTGTTGTTCTGTTCATGATAGCTCTGGAAACCATATACTATGGTTATCACATGAAGACCAATAGAGACAACATCCTTTCAGCGTATAAGGATGACCAGCTGCAGACGGTATTTATTCTGGCTGAGAGATTGGAAGGTTTGAGTGAGAAAGATATGGAGTCAGTCATCAATGAAGTAGTTGATGTATCCGGTTCGGAATGGGCGTTCCTTATAGAAGAGGATGATATCATGTTTATCAAGGATGCGGCAACCACGGCGGAACTGTCTAACATGACTGCATCAGGTCTGGACGAATATATGAGCGAGCAGAAAGGAATAGTCAGTGTGGCTTCTGTTGCCGGATCTGATTACGTTATTGGGATGTTCGCCGACAGATCGTATGTGCTCTCAGCATACGGAGTTAATGATTTTGAATTCTATATTGTAATAGCTGTGATAGCAGCCTTTCTTGTTCTTGGCGGCATGGTTATAGAATATGCCGGCAGGATAGGACATATGGGCAGAAAGGTTCAAAGATTAGAAGATGAACTTACAGCGAGAAATGAGAAATTCGATGAATATGAGAGACTTACAGAAAGCTATGAGGAAGAGTTAAGGCAGAAGGATATTGAGCCTGCAGATAAAAGATCAGGCAGATATTACGATATGGAGGTTGTGGACTCTCTGCTCTCAAAATCGACAGATCCGGAGCTTTATCCGATCACTTTCTTGTTCATAAGTGTTCAGATGGGAGATCGTTATTTTTCAAGAGATGAGATATTCAGGATAATGGATTTCATAAAGGGCTGCATTGGATCTAATCATGTGACCGCAGAAATGTCAAAGGGCAATTTTGTTGTGCTTATGTATATGACAGATATGTCAACGGCTGAACAGATACGTGATAAGATGCTTGAAAGCTGGAAAAGAACCTCAGCAAATGAAGCGGGGGCCGAGATTAGAACAGAACTCAGAGCTGTCACAGACGGCGATGACCCGAGAAAAGTATTCTATGGGGAGGAAATGAACAGATGAGATTCAGACAATACAAATTCAAATTCTACCTCAATGCCAGACATGGAATATATAAAAATGGAGTACTTGGGGAGGTACATCCTCACACATGGGAGATTGTCATAGATGTTGTCAAGGGACGAGATGAGACTGTAAAGTTCCATCATCTGGAGCACAGAGTTGAAGAATTTCTGAGCAGATATCAGGACAAGACTTTGAATGAGATTGCACCATTTGACATGATAAATCCCACACTTGAGAATATGTGTGAGTATTTCAAAGATGAGCTGACCGAAATACTCAACAGAAACGGTTGGATATTCCTGATGATGGAGATGAGTGAGTCACCGTCCATGTCGTATGTGGTTAGTCTCATTGATGACAGTTACACCGAAGAGATGCAGACCATCAATTCTCTGACGGACAGGATATTGAAAGAAATAAAGCAGAGCCGGGAAGTTGAGAAAAAAGATTGACAATTTACCAATAAGAGTTGTTATATAATACCTATGTATATAACACGGGGGAAGTAAGATATGTCAGTAAACAGCAGGAACAGAACTGAATATGAGATAAAAAGAGCCAGGAGGAGATTTGCTATCATCTTCCTGGCTGCTGTCGTTGCCACGGCAGGTATGATAGCTTTTATCATAACAAAACAGGCAGTTGACAATATGAGAAGCAAGATAGTGAATCTGATATCATCTAATAACCAACAGCTTGGATACAATGTCGACAATTATCTTGTTGGTATAGAAGATACGGTGGCTCTTTTTTTCTCCGATGATCAGCTGTGTGAGTATGACGCCACAGATGATAGTCTGGATGAATTTACCAGAATACAGCAGGAAGCAGCTATTCAGAATAGAATAAGTGATCTTGGTGTGTTTGACAATTTTACAGATTTTGGTGTCGTATATTCCAATGATAAGAGCGTGGGATGGATTTCCAACACAACACTTCAGACTTTTCCAGATGGAGGAATATATACATATTTTACCGGACATATAAATGATGAGAAGACAATGTCCGGTTGGTTTTTTGATTGTTTAAACAGTCCAGACAGGCTTTTTTATGTCAAGAAACTCAATAAAAATGCTGTGATCGTAACATCTTTTTATAGCAGGGAACTAAGTTCAGTAGTGAATTTAAGCCATGAACTAAAGGATATGAGGGTGTGTCTTATAAATGATTCCGAGGAAGTTGTGTATTCAAATAATGCAAAATGCGTTGGAGAAAAAATTGAAGTGAACCTTCCGAAGAAAAATGACGACTCCGAATATCAGACAAATTCGGATGGATATGTTATATCCGTAGCACGTTGTTCAAATGGCTGGAGAGTAGTGTCATACATAAGGGAATCTGAGATATTCAAAGAAGTCGGAAGATTGAAATTGTATTCATTTGCAGCAACTCTCGTGCTGGCTTTATTGGTTGTTGTGACAGGAAGCATTGTATTGAAAAGAATATATACACCTGTTTCCGGAGCTATTGAGGAATTAAAGCAAAAGGCTGAATATGACCAGCTTACAGGAATTATGAATAAAGCTTCGTTTGGCGAAGTTGTTGGATCCTGTCTTGAGGAAGAGTCTGAAACAGCTACCCATGTTTTTATCATGATAGATATGGATAATTTTAAAAAGGTAAATGATACTTTGGGTCATGGAGAAGGGGATGTGGTTCTGTCTAAAACTGCTGAACTTTTTACCAAAATGCTTGGAGCAGATTCAGTGATTGGGCGTGTAGGTGGTGATGAGTTCGCAGTATACAGGAAGTTTAATGGATGGACTTTGGAAAATGTGAGAAAGAAAATGGAATTTGAGCTTAGACTGTTGGCTGAGGATTTTGCCAGAACGATTGCGGAACAGTATACAGAATGTAATCTTTCGTTATCAGCAGGCGTTTACATCGTAGACGGAGAGAACTCATCTGATTATGAAAGCATGATGAAGAAAGCTGATACGGCTTTGTATAAATCAAAGAGAAACGGGAAAAGTCAGTATAGCTGGTTCGTTGAAAATCAGGACTGATCAGAGGTGAAGCAGATGAAACATATAATTAAAAATCACAAAAGAGGATTGTCGGTTTTGATGATGCTTTTTTTGCTTTTTGTAATTAGTGGTTGCGGAGAGCAAAAAACATATGTGGCTGTCGGGGATACGATAACTATAGAATATTCCTGGTGGGGCGATGATAGTAGAAACCAGTATACGCTGGATGCTGTTGATATATTTGAAAAAGAAAATCCGGAAATAAACGTTGCATGCAAATATGGTGTGTGGAATGGATATGAGAACAGACAGCACATATACATGAAGTCTCAGGAAACTCCGGATGTTATGCTCATAAATTATGGCTGGCTTGACACATATTCTTCTGACGGATCTGGTTTTTATGATCTTAATACGCTTTCGGATTATATTGATTTTGAAAATTATACTGAAGAAGAGCTTGCATTTGGAACAAAAAATGGAAGATTAAATGCTATTCCTATCGCGTTCAATACGGAGACTTTTTATTATAATGAGACTCTTTGGAACTCATATGGACTTAGTATCCCAAAAACATGGGATGACTTGTTTGATGCAGCCAGAATTATGGGCAAAGATGGGGTATATCCTCTGGGTATGACTAAAAAATCATTATTTTTTATGCTGCTTTCACATTATATACAGACAACCGGAAACGATTCGGTCAAATCTGATGGTACGTTGAATTTGAATAAGGAACAGATAGGTGACATGTTGGATTTTTATAAGGAACTGCTTGATAAAAAAGTCTTAATGTCTGTAGATTCATTTAACAGGAATTCTTTTGCCAGCGGTGAGGTTGGCGGTACTCTTGCGTGGGTAAGTGATGCAGGAGGATATTGTGATCCTTTGAAGGAAAATGGATATGATGTAAAAGTAGGCGAATACATATGTGAGCCGGGGGCAAAATCTTTAGGCTGGTTTGTCAAGCCTGCAACAATGTATGCGATAAGTAATAATACTGAACACCCAGAGGAGGCCGCAAAGCTGTTAAATTATCTTTTGAACAGTGAGGAGATGACCTTAAAACAGGGAACAGAAAAAGGTGTTCCGATCAGCAGTTCGGCACTTGCTGTTCTTGATGAGTGTGATATGCTGACTGGATTTGAGGTCCAGGCAGATGCCATGAGAAAAGAAAACAGCGACAGATTGTCGGTTATGGCACCAATATTGGAATCTGAGGATGTGTATGGTTCCTTCAAATCTGATGCTGATTATTATCTGTATGATAAATTGAGCCGTGAGGAGACTATAGATAGGATTTATAGTGATATGTATAAGAAATAAAAAAATAAAATAGTTGACAAAATAGACATGATGATTTAGCATAACAGTGTTATGAAACGTAACACTGTTATGCTATTTTTATATTTTAATTAAATGGGTGAGGATTATGGCAAAGAAAATACAACATGACTGCGAGACGAGGAAAGAACTTCTAAAGTGTGCCAAGAAAGAATTCATGGATAAAGGATTTATGGGCGCGTCACTCAGAAACATATGTCAAAAGGCAGGAGTGACAACTGGAGCAATGTATTTTTTTTTCAAGGATAAGGACGATCTGTTCTGCAATGTTGTGGGACATATGCTTGACAGCCTCAATACTGCGTTGACTGAACATTTTTCATTTGAAGTTGAAGAGATGAACAACGGCATGGCGTCAGACCATAATGAGGGCAGTGATTTTGAGTCAGCCAGGAATATTGTGCATGAGCTGTATAAACATAGAGATGAAGTACTTCTCGTGCTTACGAAGTCACAGGGTTCCAGCATGGAGAGCATGCCAGACAACGTGGTTGATCAGATGGATGCACATAATACATTTATATGTGAGGCAATGTGTAAGGCTTACGGAACACCGATGGTTGAGAGAAATGTTGTTCACTGGATGTCACATTCCCAGATCGACATGTTCGTATTTATGGTGACACATATAGACAATGAGAAGGATGCCTTGAAGTTCGTTGAGACAGGTATGAAATATCTGATCTCAGGCTGGTATGGCCTGGTTAAGCCGTGGCAGGATCCAGAATAAGATTTGGCCGGAATAGAAAATTGAAAACAGTAAAATGAAAAATGTGGTACAGGGGAATCAATTTTCCATTATGTTTTATTACAGGTCTTCCGAATTACAGGGAAGACCTAAAAAAAGGCTTAAACCATAACGGTGTTATGTATGCAAATGAACATTTGAATAGCTACTAAAGTGTAATGGATTGCTATAAAAAATAAAGTAAATGAAAATTAGAACAACGAGGATATCATAAAGGAGGAAAAATTATGTATTTGGAAGTGTCAGGAGTAAAGAAGAGCTATGGAGAGGGTGGAAGCTATGTGCAGGTGCTTAAAGGTATAAACACAGGTGTTGAAAAAGGACAGATGTGTGTTATACAGGGAACGTCAGGTTCAGGTAAGTCAACACTTCTGAACTGTATAGGTGGTCTTGACACCATGGATTCAGGTTCGATAAAGGTTGACGGAACAGAGATATTTGGTATGACCAGCGACCAGCTTTCGGACTACAGACGTGATAACCTTGGATTCATATTCCAGTTCTATAACCTTGTTCCAAACCTCACGGTGAGGGAGAACATACAGGTGTGTGAGTATCTGACAGATGATCCGCTCCCTATGGATGACTTGATCGAGACACTGGGACTTACTGAGCATCAGAACAAGTTCCCTTCACAGCTCTCAGGTGGACAGCAGCAGAGATGCGCCATAGCGAGGGCGCTTGTGAAGAATCCAAAGCTTCTCCTCTGTGATGAGCCTACAGGAGCTCTTGATTCAAAGACTTCAAGAGATATACTTGTTCTTCTTGAAGGGATAAATGAGAAGTATGGAACAACCATGCTGATAGTAACCCACAACAATTCCATCAAGAACATGGTGCACAAGGTCATCTTCATAAAGGATGGTCTTATAAGCAAAGAGTATGAGAACGAAGTGAGAGTTCCAGCGGCAGAATTGGAGGATTTGTAATATGCAGAAGGTTTTGGGAAAAAGGGTTCTGAGGGATCTGAAGGAGAATCTGTTCAGATACATAGCACTTGCATTTCTTATCATCATGGGTATGTATGTCATTGTCTCACTGATAGGAGCCGGATATACGATTATTGACAATGGCGAGACACATGACGAGGCAAATAAGATAGAGGATGGTCAGTTTTCCGTATTCGTTCCACTGAGCGATGAAGAGATATCCCGGCTTGAGGATGTAGGTGCTGAGGTTGAGCAGATGTTCTACGAGGATTACGATGTCATGGATGGCAAGACTATCAGGGTATTTGCCAACAGGGAGAACATAGATCTTGTGGAATGTGATGAGGGAAATCTTGCGGAGGCTGATGATGAGATAGTTGTTGAGAAGAGATTCAGTCAGGTAAATGATATTTCTGTCGGAGATATAATACAGATAGCAGGAAATGAATTCAAGGTGACAGGAATAGGGACATCACCTGATTATAATGCTCTTTTCAAGGAGATGTCAGATACAGTTGTCGACAGCAAGGTGTTTGGAACAGTATTCGTTACAGAGGGTGCATATGATAAACTTCATGCAACAGGCGAGAGTGTCAAGACAGAGACATATCTTTATGCGTTCAGACTTAAGGGCAAGACCACATGTGATGATGTGAAGGACGCTCTTGAGGACATTAAGGTTGACACAGACAGAATAGATGATGAGTATTTCCAGGAATACTGGGATAGAACTGGCGCAGCCATAAACGATTTCAAGGATGGCGTAAAGGAGCTCAAGTCAGGTGCAAATGAGCTTGCAGATGGACTTGGAGAACTCACTGATAACAACAGAAAGCTGAATAATGCGGCACAGGAACTGTTTGATACATATCTTGAACAAGCGTCATCATCTCTCTCAGCGTATGGTTTGGATGCAGAGCTTACAGAGAATAATTACAGTGATGAGATGAAGAAGATCGCCGACAGTCAGGGCGGAGTTTTGGCGATGAGCATTGAAAGTGCCCTGAGTGACATTGACAGCATCAAGGCATTCAAGGACGGTATTAAGGAGTATACCGACGGAGCTGCAGAGGCAAAAGATGGCTCGGATGAGCTTGCGGATGGAATGGCAGAGCTCAAGAAGGAGACTGATTCATTCCTCAAGGATTATGACACAGATCTTGCAAATATTACATCATTTGTGACAAGTGATGACAATCCGAGAACAGGCGGAGCCGCTGATGATCAGCAGATCAATGTACAGGCGGGATATTTCTTCGGAGTGCTGCTCATGCTCCTGTTCACATATGTCATATCGGTATTCGTTGTACATGGAATAGAGAGGGAGAGCAGCGTCATAGGTGCACTATATGCTCTGGGTGTCAAGAGGAGAGATCTTATGATGCACTACCTGACACTCCCTGTCATAGTCACCACAGTTGCAGGAATAATAGGTTTTTTGATAGGGGTAAGCAATATAGGAATACCTGTGCAGATGGCAGATGCATATGCGTATTATTCAATTCCTGCTATGGATGTGAAGATCCCGCCAATTCTTATAGTGTATGGTATCGTGATGCCTCCACTGGCAGCGATAGTTGTGAACTTCTTTGTAATAAGAAAGAAACTTTCACAGACAGCTCTTTCACTCATAAAAAATGAGGTTAAGCAGCCAAAGGGTAGCAATGTTAATCTCGGAGACATGGGATTTGTCGGAAGATTCAGAATCAGACAGATGCTCAGAGAGATGAGGACTGGATTGACCGTTGTGATGGGAATGTTCATAGCCCTCATATGCCTGATGTTAAGTCTTAACACTGCAACTTTTTGTTCAAAGATCAAGAAGGAAAACGTGGAGGATACTCACTATGAATATATGTATACATACAAGTATCCTACAGAAAATCCTCCAGAAGACGGTGAGGCTGCGTATGCTAAGACTCTGAAGAAAGAGGTGTATGGTTACAACTGGGATGTGACAGTCCTTGGACTTTCAAAGAATACGAAGTATTTCGATGTTGACCTTAAGGATGGCAAGAACAGAGTTTCCATATCATCATCATTTGCTGAGAAATATGGTTATGGTGTGGGTGACGAAATCGTGCTCCACGACGAGGAGAATGATATAGATTATGGTTTTACAGTGGACAGTGTGACACAGTATACTCCGGCATTTTATGTTTTCATGACTATAGATGATGCAAGGGAGCTGTTCGAAGCTGGAAGTGATGAGTACAATGTAGTATTTGCAGACAAGGACCTGGGGGTTGAGCCTGCAAGACTTTACGCAACCACAACAAAGGCTGATATCGAGTCGGCTGCCGGAATATTTGCTGATCAGATGAGGAGCATGGTTGTTATGATAGTTGTTATGTCGACACTTATATTCGTAGTAGTAATGTATCTGATGATGAAGGTCATGATAGACAGATCATCATTCTCTATCTCTCTTATAAAGGTGTTCGGATACAGGACAAAGGAAATCAGGAAGCTTTATCTGGATGGCAATTTCTTTATAATAGCAATCGGGGCGGCTATATGTCTGCCACTTGCAAAGCTCATAATGAATGCGGTATATCCTTCATTGGTGTCAAATGTAAATTGTGGCACCAAACTGGCATTTGCCCCATGGCTTTGGGCTGTGCTCTATTGCGGAATAATTGTTCTTTACTTCATAATCAACAGAGTTCTAGTCGGCAGATTGAACAAGATCGTGCCGGCTGAGGTGCTGAAGAACAGAGAGTGAGGAGAAGTGGAAATAAAGTAAAAAAGCGTGGGTGGATTACTTCACTCGCGTTTTTTACGCTAATATGTTAAATAATGATTATCTTAAATTGTTATTTGAGAGATTTTCTTTGATTTCATATATGTTTCTTTGATCTTTATAATTTCATTCTTATTTATATAATTTACCTCGCATAATAATTATTAACAACAAATACAAATCCCAAAATATGTAAATGCGTTATATATATTGAAAATAGCATGACGATGCGTTATAATAATCTTGTGTTATTACAATAAAATAATAAAATGAGAAGAGAAGTCTGGATAAAAAAATCAAATGAGCTCTGTATTTGAATCATTGAGATTTATTAAAAACCGTTCATTCTTTATTATTTGATATGACAAATTATAGTAAATCAGGGATGTATTACGAAGACTTTAATTGAATATAATTTGTGATGTAAATGATCACTTTGTAGCAATTTTTAATATGAGGGGGAATTAATATGAAAATTAAGTTGCTTATATGGATCACTATATGTATTCTTGTTTTTTCCACATTATGTGGGTGTACCACAATAAAAAAAGCGAAGGAAGACGCCGAAAATATTGTTAAATCATACAATTCAGAGATTATAGATTATGATACAGCATTGAGAAATTTAGAAAGTATCGAAATGGACAAGCAAGAGGTTGCAGAGTATGTAAATGAAACGATATTATACTTGGAGGAACTAAGAAATTCAAAAAATAATTACAATAAAGCTGAGAAATTATTTAGTAATAAAAAATATGGAGAAGCGGTTATATATTATGAGAAAGTATTAGCTGATGACATGAATTACAATGATGCTCAGAACAAGATAACAGACTCAAAAAAAGAATATATAGAATTAACTATAGATGAAGCAGAAAGCTATGTTAAAGATGAGGAATATCTTAAGGCAATTAATCTTTATAAGAATGCAATTAAAACATATGATGATGGAACAATGAATGAGAAAATCATTGAGTTGGAGAGTAAATACAAAGATTTATTAGAGATCAAGGCCGAAGATTATGTTAAGGACAAAAAATGGTCTGAAGCAATTGATATGTATGAGGAGCTAGAGAATTACTTTAATGATGACTCGTACAGTGTGAAAATAACGCAAACACAAAATGAATATATTAGTGAGGCTATTAGTAAAGCTGAAATGTATACAAAAAATGGCGATTATGACACTGCAAAAAATGAAATCAATAATGCGATAAGAATAATTGGTTATGATGCCGAATTAAATGATGAACTAGATAGAATTATTAGCTTTGAACCGTTGTTGATTACAGAGTTAGATGAATTTTATAAAGATGGTAACGTACATAAATGGGCAGGGATAGATAAAGATAATACAGGAACTTCATATCCATCAGGATTATTAGTTAATGAGTCAGGGGGGTATATGTTTTCGGGTCCTGCAAGTAGTGAAATTGAATATCTGCTTGATGGAAAGTATGACAGAATGACAGGAAAAGTTGTATTACATTATGATTGCAAAGATATAGCGGATGAGTCTGTTGCAGCAGGACAAATAAAAATATATGGTGATGGTGAATTATTATATTCGTCTGATGTTGTTGCCAGTGGTGTGATGCCTCAGGATTTTAATTTGAATATATCAGGTGTTAATAGGTTGAAGATTGAGTTCTTGTGGATATTAACACCATATGGTTTTGATATGGGGCAAATAAAGTTTGGAGTTGTAAATCCTATAGTACAGAAGAATTATACAAATAAAAAATAAGTGGATTATACAAGATGAGAGGTGTAATAATGAATAACTTTAGAAAAAAAACAATGGTATTAATTATGGTATTGGGAATGGTAGTGCTTTGTTCATGTAGTAGTAATGTATTGGATTTGGACATACCTTCAACAGAAGAGCCAACTACAGAGATGACAACAACAGAGGCAACGACAACGGAAGTGACAACAACAGAGGCAACGACAACGGAAGTGACAACAACAGAGGCGACAACAACAGAAGCAACAACTACGGAGGCGACAACCGTAGAGGTAACAACAGAAGTAACAAACATAATTTCTGATAATGGTGTACCTATGTCGTACAAAGAGGCTGTAAATGCATATAAGGATGAAAGAGATACAGGGGATGGATTATATAAAAAAAAGTTTTGGATACAACATGAGGATAGATTGTATTCATTGGATACGGCTTATGTGCGTGATGAGATGGTTAATAAGTATATAAAATTCGCAGACTCGAACTTTTCTGTAGTAAAGATGTATCCTGGGGATTTATTAATTGAATTTGACGGCACACTAGGATTTACAATTGCATTTGTAGAGTCTGAGGGTTACACTGTGCCACAGGACTTCAAAGTAGATGCAGATAGTGGATGTATACAATTCTATAAAAAAAATCTGAGCAGTCGTTTGGAAGAGGCAAGTGTACCTTTATGTAAAATATATGAGGTCAATGGTGAAACTGCAAGTAATATTCAGGATTATATAGAAGTACATGGTGATTATTATTTATCATATCCTGAGCCTACAGGTGTATTTTATAAATATTATTATGACTTTGAAAGTAAGGAAGGGTCAGTAACAACATCAGTAAAATATTACACAATTGGAGAAAGATATGATGCAGATGCTCAAGTAGCTCCAGAGGGATATGGTTATTATAAAATTCCGGAAGGTACCCCAGCTGGGCTTTATTGTGTATGGGCATTAGGTTATTCGTTTATAGTAGAAGTTATAGAATAGAAGAATGTGATTTAAATAGGAGAAAATATAATATGCAATTTATAGTATTGGTTATAGGGCTTTTTTGTGTTTTTGTATTAGGTGTACATTTATTTATAAGCAGTATGAGTACAAGAGAAAAATCTGTATTTAGAATATGTGAGAAGATATTATTAGTATGTATATGTATAGTTACAATTATTTTTGGAGTGATTCCAGAATTTGTTATGTTGGTAAATAAAAATATTGACAAAATGAAGAATAATTTGTTAAATACATCAGGAAAAGTGTGTGCTGCAAATGGACATGGACATATAATTGATGTTGATATCAAGGATGAAGATCAAATAGATGTTGTGGATGTAGAAGATCTGTATGAAATTGATGAATATTATATTGTGTATAATGTTTCGGTGGATGTAAAAGTTCCACATGGATATTTAAGAAGTGTTCCTGTGGTTGTTGAGAAAAGTATATTTGGAACAAAGACTATTGTTAAGTGGAATTATAATCTTGCTAATAAAATGTATTGTTATGAGATGTTAATAAGAGAACGACAACAGGAAGACGCCGATATAAAAGATTCTGAAGATGATATAGAATATACAGATGATACAGATGACCGGGAGGAATCATCAGAAGCCATACAGTATGCAGGATTCGACTTTTCGGATGCTCCAGTTTTTACGGTTGGGGATGTGTTAAATTATCTTGGTGTAGATGAGCCACACGAAGTGGCAAACGCATGTGTTACATCTATAGCGAATGATTTTGATGCATTGGAGTATTTTGTATTATGGAGAGACACAAATTCTAAAGCTCGTTATGATGTTTGGGTTAGAGCTGTGTATAATCATGAATTAAATTGTTGGGAACTTTGTGATGCTGAGAAGAAAATTCTTACTTTAAATAATGGCTTTCTACATTTAAATGATCGGTTAAGTGATGATATGTATGATACTGAATATTCAGATGATTATATAATAATGGAAAATAGTGCTTGGTATGATGTTGAATAGAATAAAAGGATATCGAGAGGTAGAAATTGTAATTAAAGGAAAACCGCATCCACAGATAAAGTGTGGATGCGGTTTTCCTTGCACAATGTGCAGTTTATATTGTAAAATCATATATGATATGCAAAAAAGTAATAGGAAAAGAGAAGTACAAATATGGAGAAATTACTTAAGATCATTATCGATGTCAATTCATCGGTGAACAATTTTATATGGGGAGTGCCATCCATGATATGTATCGTGGGCGTTGGCCTATGGCTTCTCATACGAAACCGAGGCGTTCAGTTTACAAAGTTCGGTTATGCGTTCAAGCACACATTCGGAAAGATATTCAACAAGAAAGAGACATCGGATGGTGCTATAAGTCCGTTTCAGGCTGTGTGTACTGCGCTGGCGGGAACAGTTGGAACCGGTAATATAGCGGGGGTTGCGGGAGCAATTGCTATAGGAGGCCCTGGCGCGGTGTTCTGGATGTGGATATCAGCACTCCTTGGAATGGGAACAAAGTTTGCTGAGGTTGTACTGGCTGTTTTTTACAGAGAGAAAGATTCAAATGGAGACTGGGTAGGTGGACCTATGTACTATATCAAGAATGGTCTTGGCAAGAAGGCATATTTCCTTGCCATAGCATATTCTGTTCTCGGAATACTCACCGTTTTTGGAACTGGAAATGCGACACAGGTAAATACCATAACGACGGCTATAGACTCAGCACTTTTTAATTACAATCTGGCTGACAAGAGCAATACATTTACCATCAATCTTGTGATAGGTATCATTATAGCCATATTGGTTGCACTTATCCTGATAGGGGGAATCAAAAGAATTGGAAGCGTGACAGAGAAGCTTGTCCCTTTCATGGCGGCTATGTACATCATCATGGCGGTTATCCTTGTGTTTATAAATATCAAGAGCGTTCCAGGCGTATTTGCATCTATATTTGAGGGTGCATTCAATCCGAAGTCAGTGACAGGAGGAGTGGTAGGAAGCCTTTTTCTCAGCATGAGAAAGGGTGTTTCTAGAGGAATCTTTTCAAATGAGGCAGGTCTTGGAACAGGATCAATCGCACATGCGTGTTCTGATGTAAAGCATCCTGTACAGCAGGGACTCTGGGGAATATTTGAGGTGTTCATTGATACGATAGTTATCTGTACACTTACAGCGCTTGTTATACTCTGCAGCGGAACAGAGATAGTATATGGACAGGCAGCCGGCGCAGATTTGACGATCAACGGCTTTGTCGCTACATATGGAGGCTGGATTTCTATATTCACGGCTGTTGCACTCTGTTGTTTTGCATTCTCAACCATACTTGGATGGGGACTGTACGGATCAAGATGCGTGGGATTCTTGTTTGGGGATAGACTTATAAAACCGTTTATGGTGGTATATGCACTTGTTGCAGTAATTGGTGCAACGATGGATCTGGGGCTTCTCTGGGATATTGCAGATACCTTCAATGGTCTCATGATCATACCAAACCTGATAGGAGTTCTCCTTCTCTCAGGCACTGTGGTCAAACTCACGAAGGAGTATTTCGAGGATGAAGCTGCTAAATTTGGTGTCGTAAGAGATGAGAACGCGTAGGGGATGAATAAACTATAAATAGAAGGAAGGCGGATTATATGACCGAGGAAGTAGTGTCAAATGAGATTACAAGCCGGTATGCTATACTTATCGATTCTGAGAATGTGTCGGCAAAATATGTAGAGAGTATATTCGATGAGCTTTCAAGACTTGGCTCGATAACTGTCAGAAAGATATATGGTGACTGGTCAAAGAATAACAATGGGTGGGATAAGGATTGCCTTTTGTCTTATTCCATACAGCCGGTGCAGCAGTTTTCTTATACTACTGGGAAAAACTCAACAGATTCAGCTATGATCATAGATGCGATGGATCTGCTTTATACGAGCAACATAGATGGCTTTTGTCTGGTGACAAGTGACAGTGATTTTACAAGGCTTGCATCGAGACTCCGCGAGGCTGGAAAACAGGTCATCGGAATGGGGGAGAACAAGACCCCTAAGGCATTTGTCAGTGCGTGTACAAGCTTTAAGATTCTCGACTCTCTTGTCACAGAGGATTTAAACAGGGTTCCTTCAAAGGGAGGATATACGGATGCAGGTATAGCTGACGAGTCAAATATCACAAGCATAAGAGACATAAAAAAGACAGTCTATAATATAATAGATGAGAACGATGATAAAGATAAAAAGACACATATGGGCGAGATAGGAAGCCGCCTTGTCAATAAATATCCTGACTTTGACGTAAGAAATTATGGGTATTCCAAGCTTTCAACGTTTCTAAGCGAAGAGTTTGATGATCTAGATATAGACAAGGGCAGGCAGAAGTTCGTTTCCATAAAGAATTATATGGATCCAAAGAGTGAAGTGAAGGGCAAGATAATAAAGCTCATCACACAAAGTTCGGATACTATGTACAATATGGGAAAACTGAATACGGATCTTAAGAGCATTATTCCAGGTTTCAGTATAAAGAAATATGGTTACAGCAAATTCTCAAGCTTTTTAAAAAGCTTTGGCTGTTTTTCAGTTGTTGGTGATAAGGTGAAAGTTATAGAAAAGTAGTATTTGGCTATGTTGTTCGTGATGTTATGTGATATTATGTAAATTATTACAAAAATATTGTCGCGTTTTGTTGAATATCAATAGAAATAGTGTTACATTGAATGTGTGGATTCTTGTGTACAGGGAATCCGTTTGTGGGGAGTTGTGTACGTGTATATTTAAGGAGAGGCAATTATGATACTTATTGATACTCAGAAAGAGGAGTTTAGTAAATTAAAGGACATTCGTGTTTTTGGTAAAATAAGTCATGATGGCAGATTCAATGGAAATCTTCTTGTTATTGGACTGGGTGGATTGGGCAGCAGGGCTGTATGTGCTCTGAAAGGAATGTTGGCAGACAACATAACACCTGAGGATAATATCAATTTTCTTATGATTGATTCTGATATTTCAGAGATGGAAGCTACCATAGAGGATAGCAAGGAGGGCGTGGGGTTTAATGCTCTTGAGGTTATCAGTATATATAGACCTGATATTGAGAATGTGCTTGAGAATGGAATTGCAAAGAATCCGATACATGAGAATCTTGCAAACTGGATGGATCCGGAATTCCCGGCAGTGACTATAGGAAGAGATGGAGCAAAGGGCAACAGACAGATAGGAAGACTTATGTTTTCCAATGCTTATACTGATGTCAGGATGCTTCTGTTTGATAAACTGCAGGATGTATACGACAGGACGGATAGCGGAACTGTCGATGTCATCATTGTGACTGGTGTTTCAGGTGGAACAGGCAGTGGTATATTGTCAGATGTAGCATACAATATACGTGCTTATGGCAAGGCAAAGAAATGGAACAACCTTAGGGTGGGGGGCTGTCTGCTCATGCCGGATGTATTGTTTGGCCACAAGGCTGTGTATGATGACACGGAGCTGGTATCACGTCTGAATGCCAACGGATGTGCGACCATGAAGGAAGTGGATTATTATATGAAGCTTTCTGAGAAGGACGACAATTATACTTTTATCAGCAAGAACAACAAGATGGTTATCAGGGATAACCTGTTTGATGCTTGTATGCTTGTATCTGGCAGGAAGGATGCCCAGGGATACATACCGGAGGGATTTATCCTGAAGGATGTGGCAAATTTCTTATACAGACTTGCCAGCAATAAATACGTTGGCAATAACGATGTGGACAATGACCGCAAGCTTCTCAGAGATATGTTCTTTGAGAATGAGGGGCACTCCATCACAAGCTGGAAGATGGAGCACGACGATGATCTGATAAAGAATTCAAATTGTTATTACAAAGTAGTAAGTGAAGCTGATTACCATATCCCGATTCGTGAGATAGAGAATATGTGTGAGAATGATCTGTTCTCACAGGCTTACAAGGGACTCTATCGCTCACCGTTCAAGGAGGGAAATGCAGAGACTGATATAAAGACTGTTCTTTCTGAACTTGAAGAATTTCTCAAGGAAGAGCCAGGGGTGGATATCAAGCTTGGCGTTAATGGTCTTATACAGTATGGTCAGATCACAAAGCCGACATATAAGATGATAAAGAAGAATACTGATGGCGTGAGAGAAGCATTTGCAAAGAAGATGGAGAGTTTTGAAAAGGAACTCCCAGTCATCATCAAATCTCTCAAGAACAGACTCTGGGGTTCACTTGATGAGGTCATCAGCAAGTATTTGAAGGAATTTGGCCCATATGGTGCCATAGATATAATAGGCGCTCCTAGTGCCGGCGTAACAGATTCCACAAAGGGTATGATGGCCGAGGTTAAGAGGCTTGAGAATATGATGAAGGATTACACTCCGTCTGGAGAATATACCAGAATCATAGATTCCATCAAGGCTATAGTCGCAAAGAGATTTTTTACATTTCCTTCTGCAAAGAGAGAGACTGAGAGTGGATATTTTGATGCTTGTATAAAGGAGGCTCTTGCTGCTGAGAGAACAAAGATCATCGATGAACTTGATGCGCAGGATCTGTTCGGCGATACACTCAGATGGCTTCAGCAGAGAGCAGAAAGACTTGATGAGATATATTCACAGTTTGGAGAGGATTTGAAGAGTTCCATAGAGGATCTGTCAATTCAGGGAAGTCAGACTGTTGTCAATATTCTGAAGAAGGCAAAGAGACATGAGTTTCTTCCTACGGATTATGTGACATCAAGAAGAATAGAGGAGATGAGATCTGGAATAATCAAGTTCATGCTTGACAATGAGTCCAACATCGACAACGGACGTGTTGTCCCTGTCAAGGATGAGATGGAGAAACTTTACAGAGAGCTTTTTTCCGGTGTGGGTGCGTATGGCCCTGAGAAGATGTTTACGGTTGCGTTTGCGGACAAGAAACTTACAGAACAGGATCTCAATGTCATGTTCGGCTCTCCTATAAATGACAGAAGAACTGTCATCATGGAAGAGGCTGCAAAGGCGTTTGTAAGTGATATTGCAGAGGAACAGCCACTGTGCGTTCTGAGAGATGATTACAAAGAGAAACTTCTGGCTAAGAAGTATATATCTGTACCTAACGTTATGCCGTATTTTAGCAAGGCAGTTAAGGCCATACTGATGGCGAGCCCTTATAATGAGAAAGAAGATTCCATAACACTTAACCCTGGTGAGATTGAGATTTCCATCGATGATTTCTTTGTAGGAGTTCCGATCTCTATGATGAAATGCGCTATGGAGATGCAGATGGCATACAATGCAGTATATGATTATAAGGGACTTCATATAGATGAAGTGAACAAGGATATGAAGAGCTTTCCTGATTTTGTAGTTATATAGAATCCAAAATAATTATATTCTGGCGGATATCCATAGAAGAAACTGTGAATATCCGCCAGTTTTATGTTACATAGGAGTGGTTATGGCTGATTTTTATGCTTATATAATGAATGCGGATTTTTTTTCGGATGCTTCAGTTTTTGATGACTGTTTGAATAGTGTATCTGAGTATCGGCGAAATAAGGTGAACAGACTTGCACGTATAGATGATAAAAGAATGAGTCTCGCTGCGGGAGTGCTTCTTGCATATGCACTTGATAAGAAATTTGGGATAAAAGAAAATAACATGAATTATATATGCAGCGAGGGTGGGAAACCCTACCTTGAAGGCAGGTCAGATGTATTTTTTTCAATAAGTCACACATCGGGTTTTGTTGCTGTGATAGTTGGAGATGCACCGTGTGGTATAGATATTGAATGTGTCAGGAAATTTCCTGCAAGTATAGTGAACCGGCTTTTTTCTGCCAAAGATAGATATATATATAATTCTGATGATCTGTCAGGAGAAGAGAAGGACCGCTATGCAGTATCGGTTTGGACCAGACGCGAGGCGTATGTGAAGTTTACAGGTACGGGAATACTGATGAATGACGATGCCCAGAAGCATGTTATGGAGAGAAATTACATGAAAAGTATGGGATGCGATGTAAGTAACTTGTATGGTGAGCTGAAGTTATGTGATAATAATGAGTATGGAGATTTTGATTTTAAAACAGCGGGTAAAAGCATAGCAGCAGTATGTGTACCATCAAATACTTCTGTCACAGTTGGTTATATGTCATCAAAGGATATATTTTGCTTCACCAAATGATGCTTCTATGTTATTATGTTTAATTAGTTAATTATGATCTTTTACACGAGGAGAAAAAAATGAGTAAAAAAGCAACAAAAGCACTTAATAATAAATATTATGTTGCGCGTTACAATGCGTCAAAGGCTAATGATTGTTTTACAAGCAGGGAGAAAAGTGCTGAGGTTTTGAATATAGACAGGACAAGACTTTCAAGAATAGAGCTTGGAACCGTTGTTCCTTATCCTGAGGAAGTATTGGCTATGTCAAAGGCATATGGTATTCCTGAACTTTGTAATGGATATTGTTCTGGTGACTGCCCTATAGGTAAGGAAACGGTGCGACCTATCAATGCGGACAGTCTTGACAGACTTATATTACAGTTCCTTGGTTCCTCCAAGAAGATGGAAGATATTTCTGAACAGCTTATAGAGATAACAGCAGATGGTATAGTTGATGAGACTGAGGCAGCTACATTTGATGCACTCCTTGAAGAACTGGAGAAGATGTCTGTGAATATCCAGTCGCTTATGCTGTGGGCACAGAAAAACAAGGATTACATGCAGAATAAAGATGACATGAGAATGGACAGTGCTGTAAATATTAAAGAGAAATAATCACATTGATTAAAATAATATTGTATATGAGGAAAAGATAATGGATGACAATTTAAGAGAAGAGATCAACAGAAGAAGGACATTTGCAATCATATCCCACCCTGATGCGGGTAAGACAACTCTTACTGAGAAGTTTTTGCTTTTCGGTGGCGCAATCAATACTGCGGGATCAGTAAAAGGAAAAGCCAATTCAAAATATGCTGTGTCTGATTGGATGGATATAGAGAAGGAAAGAGGTATTTCAGTTACTTCATCTGTATTGCAGTTCAACTATGATGGATACTGTATCAATATCCTGGATACTCCTGGACATCAGGATTTCTCAGAGGATACTTACAGAACACTTATGGCTGCCGATTCAGCGGTCATGGTCATAGATGCATCAAAGGGCGTCGAGGCACAGACCATAAAACTTTTTAAGGTCTGTGTTATGAGACATATTCCTATATTTACGTTTATAAATAAGATGGATAGAGATGCCAGAGACACATTTGAGCTGCTTGACGATATTGAGACTGTGCTTGGTATCAAGACCTGTCCGGTCAATTGGCCTATTGGATCAGGTAAGGAATTTAAGGGTGTATATGATAGAAATACTCAGATAGTATCTACATTCCAAGCTATATCAACAGGTGGCGCAAAGAAGGCTGCGGAGACGGATTATCATATTGGCGATGAAAAACTCAAAGAACTTGTAGGTCCATATTTGTATGATCAGTTCAAGGAAGAGATAGAGCTGATAGATGGAGCGACAGAAGAGATGGATATTGAAAAGGTCAGAGCTGGAGAGCTCTCACCTGTATTTTTCGGCTCTGCACTCAACACATTTGGTATAGAGCAGTTTCTGAACTATTTCCTCAAGATGACCACACCACCTCTTGGACGAAATTCATCTGAGGGCATAATCGACCCTGCGTCAGAGTCGTTTTCAGCTTTTGTATTCAAGATACAGGCTAATATGAACAAGGCACACAGAGACAGGATAGCTTTTATGAGAATTTGTTCAGGCAAATTCGAGGCGGGAATGGAAGTGTATCATGTTCCAAGCAAGAGAAAGATCAAACTTTCACAGCCGCAGCAGATCATGGCACAGGACAGAAAGATAGTGGAAGAGGCGTATGCAGGAGATGTTATAGGTGTATTTGATCCGGATCTGTTTTCTATAGGCGATACACTTACAACCGGGGGAAAGAAATTCGAATACGAGGGTATTCCTACATTTGCACCCGAACATTTCTGCAGAGTTGTGCAGCTGAACAGTATGAAGCGTAAACAGTTTGTAAAGGGTGTCACTCAGATAGCACAGGAGGGGGCAATCCAGATATTCCAGGAATATACTGCGGGACTTTCAGAGATAATAGTTGGCGTTGTCGGTGTTCTTCAGTTCGATGTTCTCAAATACAGATTAGAGAATGAGTATGGATGCGAGATAAGGCTTGAGCCTATTCCATATAATTATATCAGATGGGTGAAGGATCCAACCATAGATGTCACAAAATTAAAACGTGTAAGTGATGTCAAGAAGGTGAAGGATATGAAAGGAAATCCACTTCTCCTGTTTGCAAATGAATGGGTTATCAATCAGGTTCTTCAGCACAATGAAGGCCTTGAACTTGAGGAGTTCAGAAAAAATTAGCATTGCTGTAAAGATTTATGTGAAAACTGTGACAGGCAAAGTTGCCCGTCACAGTTTTTTCGTCTTAAATACTCATGAATAAAATACCATATATGTGCGCATCATAGTGATATAGAGATAACACTGTGGAGGTTGGAGCACTATGGCACTTAACAGAGTGGTAATATGTGGTGTTAATACAGCAAAACTGCCAAACCTTACAGAAGATGAGAAGAATGCTCTGTTTGACAGAATAGAGCTTGGAGATATGAATGCAAGGAAAGAGTTTATTGAGGGAAATCTGCGGCTTGTTCTCAGCGTAATTCAGAGATTTGGAAGTTCAAATGAGAATCCGGACGATCTGTTTCAGGTAGGTTGTATAGGGCTTATAAAGGCTCTTGATAATTTTGACAGAACTCTAAATGTAAAATTCTCAACATATGCAGTTCCGATGATAATTGGAGAGTGTAGAAGATATCTGCGTGATAATAATGCAATTAGGGTTTCACGTTCGCTCAGGGATATAGCATATAAAGCGATATACGCAAAGGAGAATCTTCAGAAGACCAGGGACAAGGAACCGACAATTGATGAGATTGCTCAGGAGATCAGCATTCCGAAGGAGGATATAGTTATGTCCCTTGACGCGATATCGGCGCCTCTTTCGCTATATGAGCCTGTATATCAGGAGGGTGGAGATACTCTGTACATTATGGACCAGATAAAGGATCGAAAAAATAAAGAAGAGATGTGGGTGGAAAATCTGGATCTTAGGGAGGCGATGGATAGGCTTGATGACAGGGAAAAGAATATCGTAAAACTAAGATTTTTTGAAGGTAAGACGCAGACTGAGGTGGCAGAGGAGATAAGTATATCACAGGCACAGGTGAGCCGTCTGGAAAAAAATGCCATCAAAAGCCTGAGAAGATATCTTGATGACAAATAATGTTTAAATATTTTCTTGTACAGTATAAGAACCCATTTTTGCGTTGCCGCAAAATGGGTTCCTGACTGTTTGTATTCTATATCAGATAGCCTGAGTCCAGATCGACATCTTTGACGTCATGTCTTGTGACAAGCCCGTCTTTCTGAATATCCTTTTCAATTTGTCTGAGGGTCTCAACTGGAAGCTCAGTCATAAGAGCAACCTCTTCAATGGAGATATTTACCTTGAGCATCTTCTCAGCCATGTCATATTTGGCTTTTGTGGTCTTATTCATTGTCTATCACTCCTTAGTGTGTCTGGCTGTGTCATTTGCAGCCCATTCAAGAAACTTTTCATTTGTATCTATAACCTTCTGCATAGCAGCGTGGCCTGGTGCACCGATGGTGTTACGCTTCTGGACGCATTCCTCCATACTGATGGCTTTGTATATGTCATCTTCGAATACAGGACATATAGATTTGTACTCGCCAAGGCTGAGCTGATCGAGAGAAATGTTTTCAGCGATACATTTGAGCACAAGCTGACCGACTATGCCGTGGGCATCACGGAAAGGTACTCCATGGTTTACGAGATAGTCAGCGGCATCTGTAGCATTTGTGAAGCCGTTCTTTGCCGATGCTTCCATGCGAGGCTTGTTTACAGTCATACTGGAGATCATTCCAGTGAATAGTGCAAGGCAGCCTTTGACTGTGTCTATAGCATCAAATGTAAGCTCCTTGTCCTCCTGCATATCTTTGTTGTATGCGAGAGGGATTCCTTTCATAGTCGTGAGAAGAGACGTGAGAGCACCATAGACTCTTCCTGTCTTTCCTCTTACAAGCTCTGCTATATCTGGGTTCTTTTTCTGCGGCATAATAGAGCTTCCGGTGCTGTAAGAGTCATCCAGTTCGACGAACTGATATTCATTTGAATTCCAGATGATGATCTCTTCGGAAAATCTTGAGAGGTGCATCATGATAGTCGCCATGGCTGAGAGCAGCTCTATACAGTAATCTCTGTCGGCTACAGAATCCATGCTGTTGAGAGTTGGTCCGTAAAAATCAAGAAGACTTGCTGTGAGCTCACGGTCAAGAGGATAGGTTGTTCCTGCGAGTGCGCCTGATCCGAGAGGGCAGTAGTTCATTCTGTCATATATATCGTTCATCCTGTCATAATCACGCTTGAACATCTCCATATAAGCCCCGAAGTGATGGGCGAGTGTTATAGGCTGGGCCTTCTGCAAATGTGTAAATCCAGGCATATAGGTGTCTATATGGGCTTTCATGAGTGCGTGAAGCTCGGTTAAAAGCTTGAAGATAAGTTCCTTCAGTTCGACTATCTCATCTCTTACGTAAAGCTTCATGTCAAGTGCAACCTGATCATTTCTGCTTCTTCCGGTGTGAAGCTTCTTGCCGACATCACCTATTCTGTCTATGAGATTGGCCTCGACGAAACTGTGGATATCCTCGTACTCGGGTGTGATCTCAAGGCTTCCGTTTTCTACATCGCTCAGTATTCCGTTAAGCCCTGCGATTATCTGATCTCGTTCATCATCTGTAAGGATGCCTGAAGCGGCGAGCATTGTCACGTGTGCTATGCTCCCTCTTATATCCTGTTTGTAGAATTTCTGGTCAAATGAAATTGATGCGTTGAAATTATATACTAACTTGTCTGTTTCCTTGGTGAAACGTCCTCCCCAAAGCTGAGCCATAATTTGTTCCTCTTTTCTTTTAGTAATTGTTTGTGGTTATATACTGCCTGAAATCTGTTTCACTCAGACAATGTGTTTATTTTACAACATTAAAAGTGCATTATCAACATATAAGAGATTTATTTGCTTTTGTAAATTGATCATGAGATATTGTAAATGTGTAATTGAATTTAATTAATTTTTTACACGGCTAAACTGCAGGTCGGTATTGCGGCGGCTATTTTCAGATGATAAAATAAATTAGAAATTTTGTTTTGATAAATACTGGAGGTATAAGTGGAATTTCGTAAAAGGCTTCTGTTGTTTATTGCTATAGCAGGTTCACTTTCTGTATTGCTTGTCGGGGTCAGATGGCTCTTTTTTAATGTCATAAAAAGTGATGACATGCTGGACGGACTTGTGGAGTTTCGTGCGGCCGTTGTGTCTGATATGGAAAGTGGCATGAATGATGGTATCTATTATGTTAGGAATGTAAAGAAATCAGATGTACACAATATAAATAAATATATCGACTCGGCATACGGCAGTGTAGATACCTACCGGATTATTATAGAATCGGGTGAATATCTGACCATACAATTAAATTATGAACTGTCTGATAATTATTTTGCTGTTAGAAAGTATATAGAAGGTACACCGATACCGGCAGAAAATAGCAGGGCGGAACAGATATATGATGCTATTGCCGGCTTTATCAAAGAAAATATATCTGAGGATATGAGTGATTACGATAAGGAACTGGCGGCGCATGACTATATTATCAGAAACTGCGTATATGGATATCCTGATAATGAGGATGATGCATATACTGCGTATGGTGCTCTTGTGCTTGGTGAGAGTGTATGTGATGGTTATGCAGAGGCGTTTTTTTTGATAATGTCATGTCTGGATATAAAATGTGATATAGTTGTCGGAAGTACAGATGAGGGACTACACGCCTGGAATCAGGTTGAGATAGACTCAGAGTGGTACAATGTAGATCTAACTTGGGATGACTCTCTTCCAGACATGGGGGATTATATAAAGCATACCTATGTAAATATCAGCGATGAGCTGCTGGCGCAAACTCATGATTGGGAGAGACAGTTTTACAGGGTATGCAGCTATGATAATTATAATTATTATAAAAAGAGTTTTTTTATGTATGATTCCATAGAAGAATATGAGGACAGGATAGGCATACAGTTTGGAAATCACAAATTGATAGAGGCGGCTGTTCGAACAGATGAATCAACATTTGACTTGTCTTTTTTATATAATTATGGCAATATTAGTTCAATAAATTATGTAGTAGAGGATTTGGGACAATACAAGGTTATAGTGGTATATCTCAATTTACATTAAAATAGTACACTTTGATGTGGAGGCAGATTATGAAAAAAAGAGAATTTATGAATGAGCTGACAGAAGCCCTCAGGGGGAATGTTTCTTCTCAGACATTAAATGAGACTGTAGAGTATTATGAGAATTATTTCAGACAGCAGAAAGATCTTGGCAGGACAGAAGACGAGATATGCGCTTCTCTTGGCTCAGCAAGGCTGATTGCCAAGACGATTATCGATACTGAGGGCAAAGGAGCCAGTGGAAGATATTATGATGAAGGAAGCAACAGATATGATGAGTATGTCTCCTCAGGAAGCGGAAGCAATAAGAAGGGGTGGCATATAAATGTTGATGAGGACGGTCATACGAGTTTTGCGTATGGCAAACTTGATTTGGGGTCTACACTTGGCAAGATAATCCTGGCTGTAATAGCTATACTTGTGCTTGCTCTTGTTATCGGTATAATTGCAGGTGCCCTTGTTCTTGGATTTAAAATCATGTTGTATATTATCGTTCCTGTTGTAATCATTTTGTTTATTGTAAACCTTCTGATATATCTCTTTGGGGGAGACAGATGATCAAGGTTCAATAGATGGTATCGTTATATACTGATTTGTGTTTAAATATAAATAAAAAGTATGTAAATAAAAAAAATAAAAAAAGTTGTTGACAAACCATGGTCACTTGAGTATACTAACAAAGGTGTCAGCGATGACACGAAGTAATATGGGATCTTAGCTCAGCTGGGAGAGCATCTGCCTTACAAGCAGAGGGTCATAGGTTCGAGCCCTATAGGTCCCATTTACAAACATGGCGAGATAGCTCAGTTGGCTAGAGCATGCGGTTCATACCCGCAGTGTCGAGGGTTCGAATCCCCCTCTCGCTACTCTAGTGTGAGGCGAAAGGATACTGTTCCTTTCGCCTTTTTTCTTGAATAAAAGAAATGCCAAAGGAGATATATATGAGAGTTGGGATGGGATATGATGTCCACAGATTGGTTGTGGATCGCAAATTGATACTTGGAGGGGTAGAAATTCCTTATGAGAAGGGATTGCTCGGACACAGTGACGCTGATGTTCTACTTCACGCCATTATGGATGCTTTGCTTGGTGCAGCGGCGCTTGGAGATATTGGAAGACATTTCCCTGACACTGATGAGAGATATAAAGATGTCGACAGCATGGTCCTTCTGTCTGAGGTGAAGAGACTTCTGGAAGAAAAGCTGTATGTTATAGAGAATATTGATGCCACGGTTGTAGCTCAAAAGCCAAAGCTTGCTCCGTATATCGATCAGATGAGAGAGAATATAGCGAATTGCCTGTGTATCGAGAAAGATCGTGTAAATATCAAGGCAACGACAGAGGAAAAGCTGGGATTTACAGGAGAGGGCCTTGGTATCAGTTCTCAGGCAATCTGTTTGATAGAGTCGGCCTACAACTATTCAAATGATGCCATGACTGTAGGAATTCAGGGATGTGCAGGCTGCAGGGGATGTTCAGTAAAATAGATGGCATCATAGATATTTCGATAATAATTATACATTTGACTATGGCAAACAGATGATAATGTGTTAGAATTATGTTATTACATAGAAGATTAAGGAGAGTACATTATGTTAAATGATGGATATGCAGAGCATATAGTAAAGACAAAAACACCTGCTGGAGTTATGACTGGCTGCGTTCTTGGTGTGTTGCTTATGATCGCAGGATTTGTTTCGGCGGGATTTATTCAGGGATTTTTCAGTATAGGTTTTCTTATCGTCATAATAGGAGCTGTCGTGTTTGGATTTTTTATTTCCAGAAGAGATACCGAGTATGAGTATATTATGGTGAATGAAGACATTGAGATTGCTAAGATCGTTGCAAAGAAGAGTAGGAAGAAGATTGCAGATTTCAATAATTCTGAAGTCAAGTTTATTGCGAAAGACGGATCAATATATATTGATAATGAGCTTCAGCAGAACTCTTCTATAAAGACAAAGGATTTCACATCAAAGGATAAGAACAATTCAGCATCTATGTATGTATTCGCTCTTAACAGAAGCGGAAAAACTGAGTTCGTTAAACTTGAGTTGTCAGACAGGACTATAGAACATGTACACAATTTCTTTAAGGGAAAATACAAAGAGTGATGAATAATATTGACCTTTACAGCGGATACTAACACAGTCGGGAGGTATTGCTGTGAAGGTCTTTGTTTTTAAATGGGTTACAATATTCATGACAGGAGGAATGATCTATTATTTTATGGAAATAACCACCCGTGGATACTCACATTATTCTATGATTGTATGCGGGGGTTTTGCGACACTGCTATGCGGCGGGTTAAATCAGGTGTTTAATGAGATGAGTATTTTGGCACAGATGATCCTGTCGTCGGTTATTATCTCAGAGTTGGAATTTGTTACGGGCTATGTTGTTAATATCATACTAAGATATGATGTTTGGGATTACTCAAATCTGCCATTTAATCTGATGGGACAGATATGTGTACAGTATTCGATATTGTGGATGTTTTTGTCTGTGTTTATAATATTTGTAGACGATTATATAAGATGTAGATTATTTGGAGAAGAGAGACCTGTATATCATCTGATATAAAAAGTTATATATATGAAAAAAACCGATTGTGACTCATGCTTGAGTGACAACAGGTTTTTTTCATGTTATATGTGTGTGATATGTTATATACAGATTATGATTCCAAAGGTGTTATCTTAAGGCCTTTGTAGAGTTTTGTATATAAATTACGCTCATCAGAGTACAGCATGGTTCCGCGGGAATCACGTACAATATATGCATATTTATTTTTCTGGACATTCATATACAGAACTTCATCAACGTTGAGTTCCTTGGCTTTTACTTTAGCTGCACTGACACTTAGCGGTTCAAGTTTATACTTTTTTATTGCTTGCTGAACTGTCATAATCTACACCTCCATTAATAATTGATTATTGCCGTGCTTTAGTAACTATTTATAGTATATTGTAAAGATATAACAAAGTCAACTAGCAATTTTGCACAAATGCATATAAAATAACAAATAAACAATAAAAACAATGTGTAATACTACCAAAAAAGGAGATATCAATAATGCAGAATGTGAATTATTATAAAAAAATGGAAGAACAAATAAGAAATTTTGATGTGAAATATGAACAAAATGCGAAACCAAGACTTTTGCTTCACTGTTGCTGCGCCCCCTGCTCTAGCCATTGCCTTTCGGTTTTGAGTGAACATTTTTATATAACTGCTTATTTTTACAATCCAAACATAACGGATTATGATGAGTACATAAAAAGATTTGATGAGCTTTCCAGATTTGTGCATGAGGTATATGTTGATGGTGTAGATGTGAAGCTTGCCAAGCATGATCCACAGGTTTTCCTTGATATGGCAAAGGGGAAGGAAGAACTCCCCGAGAGAGGGGCTAGATGTTATGACTGTTATAAGCTCAGACTGGAAAAGAGCGCTTTTTATGCCAAAGAGAGTGGATATGATGTGTTTACCACAACTCTGTCCATAAGTCCCCATAAGAATGCGGACTGGCTAAATGAGATTGGCGCTGAGATGAGCAAAAAATATGACATAGATTATCTGTTCAGTGATTTCAAGAAGAATGATGGATACAGACATTCTATACAATTGTCAAAAGAGTATGGACTTTACAGACAAAATTTTTGTGGATGCGAATTCAGCAGGAAAGCTGCAGAAAACAGATCCAGCAAACAACAGGTTTGACAATTTGAATAAAAATCAATGATAAAAATAAAGTTTTTTGTCATGAACACAAAAATAAAAAATATATCGAAAAAAATATTGTGCCACCTTGTCAAATGTGGTAGTATTTATTAAATTAAGAAAAAAGAGGCCAATAAATGTGGGATATCTCAAGCGTTTCCCCGTTGTCACTCTTTTTTTTTGAGCAAAAATAGAAAAAACGAAAGGAATACGATTATGAAAGCTTTTTTGATACTTGAAGACGGACACGTATTTGAAGGTAAAAGTATTGGATCAACTGATGAGATAATCAGTGAGATCGTGTTCAATACTTCGATGACCGGCTATCTGGAAATTCTTACAGATCCATCATATGCAGGGCAGTCAGTATGTATGACATATCCGCTTATAGGCAACTATGGTGTATGCAGAGAGGATATGGAGGCTGGCAGACCATGGCAGTCAGGATTCATTGTTAGAGAGCTCTGCAAGACGCCTAGCAATTTCAGAAGCGAGATGACCATAAACGAATTTCTTGTTGAGAATAATATAACTGGTATAGAGGGAATAGACACCAGAACACTTACCAAGATCCTCAGAAAAAATGGTACCATGAGAGGTATGATCACTACTGATGAGAATTATGATTTTGATGAGTGCATGAAGCGTATTAAGGCATGGAAGATGGGACATGTTGTTCTCGATGTAACATGTAAGGAGAAAATGTTCTATCCTGGTGACGGATTCAAGGTTGCGGTCATCGATCTCGGTGTTAAAAAGAACATCGTCAAGTCACTCCTTGCAAGAGGTTGTCAGGTTACGGTATATCCTGCGGAGACACCTGCAGAGGAAATCATCGCAGACGCTCCGGACGGAATCATGCTTACCAATGGTCCTGGAGATCCAAAAGAGTGTAAGGTCACAATAGCTCAGGTAAAGAAGCTTTTCGATACAGATATTCCAATTTTTGCAATATGTCTCGGACATCAGCTCATGGCGCTTGCAAACGGTGGAGATACAGAGAAGATGAAGTATGGCCACAGAGGTGCAAATCATCCTGTAAGAGATATGAAGACCGGCAAGGTATATATTTCAACACAGAACCATGGATATATGGTCAAGGAAGACAGCCTCGACAGAAAGATCGCAGAGGTCAGCTTTGTCAATGTAAATGACGGAACGGTAGAGGGAGTTCACTATCTTGGAAAGAATGCGCAGACGGTCCAGTTCCATCCGGAGGCTTGTGCAGGTCCGCTTGATACAGATTCACTGTTTGATACATTTATGAATATGATGGAGGTGTCAAAGTAATGCCAAAGAATCCTAATATAAAAAAGGTTGTAGTTATCGGATCAGGTCCTATAGTTATCGGTCAGGCTGCTGAGTTTGATTACGCTGGTACACAGGCATGTCGTTCCCTGAAGGAAGAGGGGCTGTGCGTTGTCCTCATCAACTCAAACCCTGCAACCATCATGACAGATAAGGATATCGCAGATAAGGTATATATTGAGCCTCTTACAGTTGATGTTGTAAAGGCTATCATTGAAAAGGAGAAGCCAGACAGTCTTCTGCCAACACTTGGCGGCCAGGCGGCACTCAACATCGCCATGGAGCTTGATGAGTCAGGTTTCTTAAGAGAGCACGATGTACTTCTCATAGGAACATCTTCGATGACGATCAAGAAGGCTGAGGACAGACTTGAGTTTAAGAAGACCATGGAGAAGATTCATGAGCCTGTAGCACCTTCTGAGGTTGTTACAACTGTCCAGGGAGGTCTCAACTTCGTAAAGAAGATCGGATATCCTGTAGTTCTCCGTCCTGCCTATACCCTTGGAGGTTCAGGTGGTGGTATAGCCAACAACGAGGAAGAGTTCAAGGAGATCCTCATGAACGGCCTCAGACTTTCACGTGTTGGACAGGTTCTTGTTGAGAGATGTATAGCAGGATGGAAGGAGATCGAGTATGAGGTTATGCGTGATGCAAATGGTACATGTATAACCGTATGTAACATGGAGAACCTTGATCCTGTTGGAGTTCACACAGGAGATTCTATAGTTGTAGCTCCATCACAGACACTTGGAGACAAGGAATACCAGATGCTCAGAAGTTCAGCATTAAATATTATTTCTGAGCTGAATATAAAGGGTGGATGTAACGTTCAGTTCGCACTGAATCCTAATTCGTTTGAGTACTGTGTTATCGAGGTAAACCCAAGAGTTTCAAGATCATCAGCCCTGGCATCAAAGGCAACTGGTTATCCTATCGCAAAGGTTTCAGCTAAGATTGCCCTTGGATACAATCTGGATGAGATTAAGAACGCCATTACTAAGAAGACATATGCCAGCTTTGAGCCGGCACTTGACTACGTGGTTGTCAAGATACCTAGACTTCCATTTGATAAATTTATCGCCGCAGACCATGATCTGACAACACAGATGAAGGCAACCGGTGAGGTTATGAGTATCTGTACAAATTTTGAGGGTGCACTTATGAAGGCTCTGCGTTCACTGGAGCAGCATGTAGACAGTCTCTGGTCGAGCAGATACAAGGATATGACAGATGAGGAGGTTATAAAACTTCTCGGACGTGTGGATGACAGACGTATCTACGTCATAGCTGAAGCTATCAGACGTGGAATCTCATATGATCAGATATATGATATCACCAAGATTGACAGATGGTTCATAGACAAGATCCACAATCTTGTAAAAGCCGAGAAAAAGATAATTGAATCAAAGGGCGATATCTCCAAGGATCTTATGAAGGAGATCAAGAGAGTAGAGTTCCCTGATAAGGTTATCGCAAGACTCACGGGCAAGACAGAGAAAGAAATCAGACAGATGCGTTATGACTATGGCGTAACAGCACATTTTAAGATGGTTGATACATGTGCGGCAGAGTTTGATGCAATGACTCCATACTACTATTCATGCTTTGACTCTCTGGAGAATGAGGTCGCTGAGGATAACTCAAAAAAGAAAGTTATGGTACTTGGATCAGGTCCTATCAGAATTGGACAGGGTATCGAGTTTGATTACTGTTCGGTTCACAGCACATGGGCATTTGAGAGAAAGGGCTATGAGACTATCATCGTCAACAATAACCCTGAGACAGTCAGCACAGACTTTGATATAGCAAACAAGCTTTACTTCGAGCCACTTACAGCTGAGGATGTTGAGGCAATCGTCAATCTTGAGCATCCGGACGGTGCTGTTGTACAGTTCGGTGGACAGACCGCTATCAAGCTCACAGAGGCACTCATGGAGATGGGAGTACCTATCCTTGGAACAAGCGCAGAGAATGTAGACGCAGCAGAGGACAGGGAGCTCTTTGATGAGATCCTTGAGAAGTGCTGTATACCAAGACCTGCCGGCAAGACTGTATTTACAAGAGAGCAGGCTCTTGAGGCCGCAAATGAGCTGGGTTATCCTGTACTTGTAAGGCCTTCATACGTTCTCGGTGGTCAGGGAATGCAGATAGCGATCTCTGATAAGGATATAATAGAGTTCATGGATATCATCAACAGACATACCCAGGAGCATCCGATACTTGTAGATAAGTACATCATGGGTAAAGAGGTCGAGGTCGATGCTGTATGTGATGGCGACGACATACTTATCCCTGGTATCATGGAGCATGTTGAGAGAGCCGGTATACATTCTGGAGACAGTATCTCAGTATATCCTGCTCAGACACTTTCACCAAAGACAAAGAGAGTTATAGCTGATTACACCAA
>URJI01000012.1 GCA_900548215.1 uncultured Coprococcus sp.
GGAGGAATGTCACAAAAACAGAAAGGGAAAGGAAATATGGTGAGATTTAGAACAAGACTGGTTGCTGCGACATGTGCGGTTGCTATGGTAGGTTCATTCTGGGGAAGTGCGGGTATTACCTGGGCGGCAAGTACCGATGAGCCGTATGCGGAGATAGCTCAGAGTATCGGGCTCGATCCTCTGGTTTTTGATACAGCAATGGATGCTGCCTGGACAGACAAGGTATATGCAAGTAACGATACAGGTAGTTATCCGGAGCTTGGCAGGATCGAAGATGTTACTGTGGGGAAGAAGGCTGTGCTCACTGCAAAGGTGACACTTGATGGAGATTATTCAGGACTTGATGGAGCAGAGGCAGAGGATGGAACTTACAATGCTATCCAGCTTTCCTGTGCGATCAAGACTGGGGACGGCTGGACTTATACAAAGTCGGACGATTACCCATTTCTGAAAACGGACAATTTTGCAGATGGCAGCGCTGAGGTGACATTTGCATTTGATGTGGAGGATATAGGTGCGGTATCGGAGATAGTATTCCAGTACAATTCCAATTCCGCATATACAGGAACTATATCTGTATCTGACGTGGATATACAGAGTGAAGATGCTGGTGGAGACGGAGAAGATGGACAGACTCCGGGCGGCGAAGATGGACAGAATCCAGGCAGCGGCGATTCTGGAAGCGAATCAGGAAATGGTTCAAGTTCTGCAACTGGCAACGTGTCAGGAAAGGTAGCTCCAGCCATTACAGAGAACACAGTCTGGAGTAGTGCTGATGCAGTTCTTGCATTTGACGTCACCTCAGATAAGACTTGGAAAGATAAAGTGTATGCCAGCAATGACAGCGCTACATATGCCGACATGGCGAGAATAGAGGGTGCAACTGTAGGTGAAAAGGCGAAACTCACAGCTACGGTTTCACTTGATGGCGATATATCAGGTCTTGACGGTGCTGAGGCGTCAGACGGATCATATAATGCAATCCAGCTTGCTTGTGCTATCAAGACAGGCGATAGCTGGACATATGCCAAGTCAGATGACTATCCATTCTTAAAGAGTGAGAACCTTATAGATGGCAAATGCAGCGTAGAGTTTAACTTCAATGGAGTGGATGCAGGCGATGTTCAGGAGATCGTATTCCAGTACAATGCAAACTCAGCATTTACAGGAAAGGTTCTCATCGGCGGCGTTGCAGTTGACAAGGTAGAGAGTGGCAAGAAGCCGACAACATCAGAGACTGAGGTTGGAAACTTTGCAGATGCAAGCCTTGTGTTTGACACAGCGAGCGATGCAAAGTGGACAGACAAGGCATTTGCCAGCAATGATACAGGAAGCTATACAGATATTCCTACAGTAGACAATGTCAAAGTTGGAGCAAAGGCAAAGCTCACAGCTACAGTTACACTTGATGCAGATGCAACGGGACTTGACGGTGCCGAGGCGTCAGACGGTTCATATAACGCGATACAGCTTGCATGTGCCATGAAGACTGGAGACAGCTGGGATTACGCCAAGTCAGGCGACTATCCGTTCATCAAGGCTGAGAACTTTGTCGATGGCAAGTGCGATATATCATTTGCATTTGATGTATCAGAGGTGGGAAATGTGCAGGAGATAGTATTCCAATACAATTCCAACTCAGCATATGCTGGCAAGATCACAATAAGCAACGTTAAGGTACTTGATGTTAAGGAGAGCAGCGGCGAACTTGAGCAGCGAGACCCTGCTGTCATCTCGGATCTCTCATCGGCTGAGGATTATGACAAGTGGAGCACAGAGGCCGGATATGCATACAAGCACGGCGATGCAGCCAACAAGGCAGGTACTGCCACACCTGACATATCATATGACAGTGCAAATGAGAGACTTAAGGTTTCTGTTGACTACTCAGCAGATTCAACTTCCTCATGGAGTGAGGCAAAGGTTAAGTGTGTTCCTACAGAGGCTATGGATGTGAGCCGGTACAACCAGCTCAGTGTGGATATCATCTACCCGGCAAAGCTCAAGGGAAGCAAGATCAAGTTTTTTGCAAATGGAATAATAAATAAAGATACAACCATCGATGATGATGCAGAGGATATCGGAGATGGATTAAAGAAGGTTACAGTTACTATGGGATTTACTCCGACGGATAAACCACTCACAGATGTGACAATAGGAATCATCGGAAGCAGCACAAGCTTCAAAGGCAATGTATATCTTGATAATCTTGTTCTGTCACAGGCAGATACAACAAAGGATTTTGTCGAGATAACAGAGACTCCTGGTGCTGGTTCACCAGTGGATCTTTCACGGATGCCATCATCAGTTAGAGTGAGCGATGCGAATGCAGCAGACAGTGCAAAGGCACTTGCGGCATACCTGAATACGCTCATGAACAGTGATCAGGTTCTGTTCGGACATCAGAATGATGTGAGCAGAAGCGTAAATCCACAGGCGTCACTCGGTGATGTATATGATGTGACTGGACAGGTCAGCGGTGTGTTCGGAATCGACTCACTGGCAGTTACAGGCTCGGAGGCAGGCGGTTCAGACGCGGCTTCGGCACTGGCAAACTCAGTGGCATACAGCAAGACTGCAGCGGCAAATGGTGCGATCGTGTCATTGTCAATGCATATGCCAAACTTCTCCAGCTCCAAGATAGTGAAGAACTCGGATGGAACATACAGTTTCTACGGATGTGATTTCTCAGAGTCCAAGGATCTGTCAAATGACATAGTAAAGCAGATTCTCCCAGGTGGAGAGTACAATGAGGTATTTACAGCTTACCTCGATGTGATCGCAGACTACGCATCACAGCTTCAGGCTGCAGGAATACCTATCATGATCAGACCATTCCACGAGAATACAGGAAGCTGGTTCTGGTGGGGATCAATGAACACAGCTGAGACATACAAGTCTCTCTACAGATATACCAAGGATTACATGGAGCAGAGCGGTGTACACAACCTTCTCTGGGTATACTCGCCAAACGGACCTGTCACATCAGAGGCAGCTTACGTGTCATACTATCCAGGCGATGAGTATGTAGATATCCTTGCATTTGACTATTACAACGATTACAATTCGTACCCTGCAGCAGCAGACAACTCTTTCTTTGACAGTCTTGATACAACATGTAATATCGTGTCATCAATAGCTGCAAAGAGAGGCAAGATACCAGCCATCGCTGAGTGCGGTGTCAGAGTCATGAAGAAGGACGGTTCAGACAACGAGGGACTTCTCGTAAAGGGTAATCCGGTTGGAACAGAGGCTTCAGGAAAGAACTGGTATCAGGAAGTCAACGACATTGCGAAGAAGAACAACATGCCATACTACCTCGTATGGGCCAACTTCGGAGATACCAACTTCTACGTTCCATATAAGTATGACGACACACATGGGCAGGAGCTTATAAATGACTTCATAAAGTACTACAACGACGATTCATCAATATTTGGTGGCGATACAGGATTCTACAGTAACATGGGAACCCTTGCAGGAGTATCTGCAAATACATACACGGGCCAGATGGGTTACATGGTATATCCATTTGACAGAGATACCATCCTCAAGGCGACAACACTCAAGGCTGGTGTTAAGAATGCATCAAAGGTTCAGTTCGTTATCAACAATCCTGATACAGGTGTTAAGCTTACACTCAACGCTGAGGCTGGAGCCGAGATTGCCGCTGCAGGATCAGAGCCAACACTTTACACGGCTGATCTTACAGAGAAGAATCTCAGCAAGCTTGGAAAGACAGATACAGCAACCATCACACTCTTGGCAGATGGCGAGCAGCTCGCACAGCTGTCACACATAAGCCTTGGAAAGGCCAAGGATAAGGCTCCTGCAAATGTCATCGAGGACTTCGAGTACTATTCAGGAAGCGACGGACTTCTGGATTCCACATACACATCTAACTCAGCCGCAGGATGCAGCTCAAGCTTTGTTCTTGACAAGACGCATAAGAACGGTGGCACATACGGCGGCGCATTCAAGTATACGCTTGAGACAAATGGGTCAGAGGTGTGGACAGGAAGGATCAAGTCAGAGCTCACAAACAATGATTTCTCAAAGTACAATGCATTTGAGATGTGGGTACAGCCGGACGGTATGGGACAGAAACTTGTAATCCAGATCACAGATGGAAGCGGCGAGGAATTTGAGGTATACCTCACAGATTTCGTAAAGGGAACAAAGGCACAGTATGTTACTATTCCATTCAGCTCATTCAAGGGTAAGAAGGGTGGTACACTCGATGCATCGGATATAGTCAAATTTGCTGTATGGTGCAACTCGATCGTGCCGGAGGATCACACAGGCAAGTGGACAGTTGATTCAACTATCTACTTTGATGGAATCCAGGCAGTGAAGCTCACGGATGATATGCTCAAGAAGAATCCGGTTGACAAGAATGGACTTATCATAACAGACAAGTCACTTGTAAAAAAGGATGAGGTAGATCCAGGTAAGGACGATCCGACTACAGAGGCTCCGGGTAAGGATGATCCTACAACGGAGAATCCAACTACAGAGAACCCAACTACAGACAATCCAACTACAGAGAACCCAACAACAGACAATCCTACAACTGAAGCTCCGGGAGATGATGATCCGACTACGGAAGATCCTGGCAAGGGAGGTACGACAGAACCGACCACAGCGGCTGACGGCAAGGGACAGAATGCGGTAAATACCGGCGACAAGTCCCCTGTAGATACAATGTTTGCGATAATGATAGCATCACTTATCATGGCTGGTGCAGCATATATCGTTATCAAAAAAGAGAGAGAGTAATACTCATTATTAGCCATACTAAAGGCGGCGCCAATGTGCTTTGGGCACATGACGCCGCCGATTTTTTCGTATATAGATAGGCCGGGAATTATGTCAGCATGAGGCTTTGACGCCGGCTTCCCGTCGTTTTGCCACCAGCTTTTCAACCGGTGTTGACAGATACATGATAGATAGCATCAGTGTGCAGCAGAACCAGATGATAGGTTCTGTGATGGTGACACCCATATATCCAAGTCTCGGTGTGAGGATCATGACGGCGAGAACTTTGCCGACAAGCTCCATGGATGATGACATGACCGGAACAATCTTCCTGCCCATGCCCTGCATGGCGCATCTGAGTACGAACAGAGGACCAAGGACATAGAAGCATGTCACACCGATTCTTACATATCGCACTGCCGGTTCGATGATGGCCGGGTCTGATGTTCCGGCAACCAGCCTGATGAGAGCCGGGCTGAACAGCCAGCCGCACACGATCATGACAGTTGTTATGATCGTGTTGATGATGATCGCATCCCTTACGCCTTGGTGTACACGGTCATATTTGCCTGCTCCCATATTCTGGCTGACAAATGTTGTGACGGCATTTCCTACTATATAAAGCATGAACATGAGGATATCAAATATCTTTCTGGCTGCGGTGTGCGCAGTCACTATGTCTGTGCCGAGGTTGTTGATCGCCCTCTGGAGAATAACAGTTCCGATGTTTACAATGCAGCTCATAAAGCCCATTGCAAGTGCTGACTGTATGAGGTCTGACCGGTCTTCCTTTGTGACTGCGTATTCATCCTTTTTAGGGATGAGGTGTTTTGCCTTAAGACATATATATGCAAATGCCAGAATACCTGCCAGCGCCTGTGATATGTCGGTTGCGATGGCTGCACCCTTTACACCCATGTCAAATGCTCTGATGAACAGGAGATCCAGGACAACATTTAACACAACTGATATTCCCAGGAATATCAGCGGAGTCTTGCTGTCTCCCACTGCACGCAGAATGTTGGCACACAGATTGTAAAGGGAACAGAATATGATACCTGCTATGATGATGACTACGTAGTCATTTGCCATATCTACGATGT
Source organism: uncultured Coprococcus sp. (assembly GCA_900548215.1). GTDB lineage: Bacteria > Bacillota > Clostridia > Lachnospirales > Lachnospiraceae > Coprococcus. The sequence continues at coordinate 5,862 of URJI01000012.1, forward strand.
TGTCAGGAGTTTTGAGCAGGACGAGTATAGATCTTATAAAGACAAGTCCCAATATGGTGAGGACAATGCTTGTCACAAGTGTGAGAATCGCAGATGCACCTATGCATTGCCTCATTTTTTTATAATCCTTAGCTCCATAATATTTGGCGATGGGGATTGCAAGACCCATTGTGCCGCTGTTGAGAAAACCTATCATCATGTTTGATATGACTGAGGTAGCTCCTACGGCTGCCAGTGCCTGAGGACTTACATAGTTGCCCACGATGGCTGAGTCTGTGAAACTGTATAACTGCTGGGCGATCTGTCCGAGTATCATGGGAACAGCGAACATCCATATGACTTTCATTGGTTTTCCGACGGTAAGGTCTTTCATTGCATATCCTCCTTCAACATTAATAGTGTATTGTAAGTATAATCTGATTTTGGGCGTCTGATAATGGATTGTACAACTATCGCAGATAAAGTCAATGTAGTTTTAGACTTTTTTTCTATAAAAATGTTTTATTTTGGGATAGAAAATGTTATCTTAAAGAATACCGAGTGAAAAGAAAAAAACTGTACATAATACTAAAGAATAAAATGAAAGAAATGGAAGATATGGATAAGAATAACAGCAATAATGAAGAGAAGATACAGAAGGATAAAGCTTCTGCAGAAAAGAAGGATAACCATAAGAAGTATGCGGCCAGGGATAATAAGAAAAAGAAGCTGTATGATGTGGAGAGGATTGTGCTGTATGCCCTGTGCCTTGTGCTTCTGGGATTGGTGATAAGCCTGGCAACAAAAAATTACAGGCTTCAGAACAAAGTAAAGGATCTCATGGATGCAGCGGGAAATCAGAATACCACGGAGGCGGTCAGCGATTCTCAAAAGACAGAGAGTGACAGCAGTGGTCAGACGGAGACGACAGAGGTTAAGCTGAGTGTTATGTCGGGAGTCAGTTATACTGAGATACATCTGGCCGATGAGGAGACGACGAAAGATCAGAAGGCGACAACGGAGCAGCAGACAGACTCAGAACAGGTGGAGGACGCAGAGCACCCGGATGCGGAAGACGGTGCTGCTGGCAGCAGTTCTGAGGAAAAGGCACAGCACTCAGAGAACTATAACGGTGAGGATCTTGCAGACAATGGATGTACCTATGCTATAAAGGTCAACAGGCAGGAGAACATTGTTACTATATATAAGCTGGATGCAGCGGGATATTATACAGTTCCCGTAAAGGCGATGAGATGTTCGGTATCACCTGTGGGCGAGACTCCGGTTGGAACTTTCAATATCGCTATGAAGTGGGACTGGCTTGCTTTATTTGACAATTGTTATGGTCAGTATGTGTCACAGATAGAGGGTGACACGCTATTTCATTCGGTTCCTTATGTGGATACAGATAAAAGCACTCTTGAAACCTGGGAATTCAACAAGCTGGGTACAGGTGCATCTCTCGGATGCGTGAGACTGTGCGTGGCTGATACAAAGTGGATATATGAGAATTGTGATCAGGGCACCTATGTAAATATATTTGACAGCGATTACTATGGACCACTCGGAAGACCTGTCCCTGTCACAAAGCTTTCGGATACCGAGAATCCTGGATGGGATCCTACAGACATGGTGGAGGAGAATCCTACAACAGGAAAATCTGTAATATATGGTGCGGAGAGTCATAGTATAAAGATAAACGAGAACTACGATGTCATGGCAGGAATATGGGCGTTCAATTCAAACAGAGAGGATGTCACCGACCAGTTGAAGACAGAGGGAACCGTGGACAATACAAAAGCAGGCAGATATACCGTTAAATACAGTTTTGAGGACAACGGACAGACGGTGGATAAGACAATCGTCATAACTGTTGAAGATGATATAGCACCTGTTGTAACCAGAATCCCAATCGAGCTTAAGATTGAGGGTTACGATGGACAGAAGGAAGAGCTGGCGCAGCTTGTGGCATCATATGTCACAGCCACAGACAATGGCAATCCGATCACAAAGGGAATAGCCACTGATGGCAGAGGCAATACGCTGGACGGCGTGGCAGTGAAAGATGTCAAAGAGGATAAGATATGTGTAGCGACAAATCATATAGATAATGCGGCTGGAAGCTATAACGTGGTTTGCTGCGCCATGGACAGTAGTGGCAATGTCTCAGATTTCTTCACGGTGAAGGTTACTATAGTGAAATAGCTGCAGTTTTGGAGAGCGGAATATGGCAGATAAAAAACATAATGTATATGACCTGGAGGCAGAGAAGATCCAGGAAAAGATAATAATATTTGTGGTGGATACCGGTGGATATGACCAGAAGGGTGTGTCGCCGAAGGTTCAGTCATCTCTGGATGAGCTGGCAGAACTCATAGATACTGCCGGGGCAGAGGTTGTCGGCCGTATGGTTCAGAACAGAGAGAAGATTGCAAATGATCTGTATCTTGGCCGCGGTAAGGTTGATGAGCTCCGTGACATGATATATGAACTTGGTGCCACGGGCGTGTGCTGTGATGACGAACTATCACCGGCACAGCTCATGAACCTTCAGGATGCGCTGGACATAAAAGTCATGGACAGGACTATGGTCATACTTGATATATTTGCGGCTCATGCGGGAAGCTATGAGGGCAAACTCCAGGTGGAACTTGCCCAGCTTAAGTTCAGAGCAACAAGACTTGTGGGTATGCGTGATTCCCTGTCCAGGCTTGGCGGAGGAATAGGAACCAGAGGACCAGGAGAGAAAAAACTTGAGATAGACCGTCGAGTTATAAGAGACAGGATATCCAGGCTCAAGGCTGAACTTAAAGCGGTTGAGGCTCAGCGCTGGCAGCAGAGAAAACAGCGCCAGCAGAGTGCGGTTCCAGTGATTGGAATTGTCGGCTATACCAATGCGGGAAAGTCAACTCTTCTCAATGCGCTGACAGGTGCAGGTGTTCTTGAGGAAGATAAGCTGTTTGCAACTCTTGATCCTACCACCAGAAGTTTCAAACTGCCTGGTGGTCAGAATGTTCTTCTGACTGATACCGTAGGATTTATCAGAAAGCTGCCGCACCATCTGGTGGAGGCATTTGGTTCAACCCTTGAAGAGGCGAAATACTGTGATGTCATTTTGCATGTGGTTGATGCGTCGGATGACAACTGGGACAGCAACATAGAGACGGTGTACAGTACATTACAACAACTTAAGATAGATGAAGATTCAGGCAAGCCTGTGATAACAGTGTTTAACAAGACAGACAGATTATCCAGAGATGATCTGGCCGGTGTCAGGGATCTTCGTGCTGACAGGACTCTGTATGTATCGGCGAAGACAGGGCAGGGACTTGACGAACTTGCAAGGGCTATAGAGGAAGTGCTCAGAGAGCAGAAAACCTATATAAGACATACATTTGCCTATACAGATGCGGGGATGGCCGGTCTCATCCACAAGTACGGTGAGATCAAGACAGAAGAGTATCTGGATGATGGCATATTTATAGAAGCGTATGTTCCCAAATTCATATTGGGTAAGCTTGGAATGGCCGATGAAGAAGAGAAATATTGATGAGAAAAAAGTGATAAAGAGCCAATATCGTTGCATATTAGGCTCTTTATCTGGTATAAAGATGGTATGAACATATTTACATAATTAAGAATATTGTGTAAATTGTTAATGGTAGGAATGTGGAAATATATCAAAGAAAGGGAAAATTATGGGAGATAATAACATGAATGAGACACCAACAGGATTTACTCCTGACGGTGCAAACAATGTGCCTGACCAGAATCAGCAGTATGCTGGACAGTATGGTCAGCAGCAGTACGGAGCGGACAGTCAGTACGCAGGACAGTATGGCCAGCAGCAGTACGGAGCGGACAGCCAGTATGCAGGACAGTACGGCCAGCAGCAGTACGGAGCAGACAGCCAGTATGCAGGACAGTACGGCCAGCAGCAGTACGGAGCAGACAACCAGTATGCAGGACAGTACGGCCAGCAGCAGTACGGAGCAGACAGCCAGTATGCAGGACAGTACGGCCAGCAGCAGTACGGAGCAGACAGCCAGTATGCAGGACAGTACGGCCAGCAGCAGTATGGAGCAGGCGGCATGAATTCGCTTGGTGATACGGTGTATTCACAGACCGTCAATATGTATGGTGATCAGGCTCATAAGCCAGAGACACCTAATAAGAGAAAAGGTATAAAGATTGCAATTATTTCAATTGTTGCAGCACTTGTGGTTATTGCAGCATTTGTGGTTGTGTATCTGGTGTTCCTGAAGAAAACGCCTCAGGAGATAGTAGAGTCGGCGATGGAGAATACTTTTAAAGAAGCCGAGAATGACTCTCTTGCTGGCGTCGTGGAACTTGAAGAATTTGATCTGGATAATATTGATTTTCAATCAAGGTTCAAGATTGACAGCCTGACAGGACTGGATGAGTTCAAGGATGCAGAGGTTGAGTGGAATGGCAAAACAGCCATTTCTGATGGTAAGAATAATTTTGCTCTTGGCGGTTCACTTTCTATGGCAGGAGAGACGGCATCTGTAGAGGTTAAAGTTGTGGATAATAAGATCTACTTCTCATCACCAGAGTTATTTACAAAGACATTTCTCCTTGATGTGGACAGTATCATGTCAGAACTTGGAACATCGGCATCAGGACTTGGCGGAACAATAGACAGTGAATCACTTAAAAAGATAATCGAAGAGGATCTTGCACCTGCCACTGAGACGTTCAAGAAGTCAGTGGTATATGAAAAGGTTGGCAAGGAAGAGTTCACAAATGCCAATGGAGATAAGGTTAAGGCAGAACACTACACAATAACAGTGACAAAGCAGGCGATAAGTGATTATGCTGACGCGATAGTAAAGTGTCTGAGCAAGTATATTGACAGCAACCTGTCAGATGACATGCTCTCAGAAATGGGTGTGAGCAAGGATGCGATCAAGCAGCAGATTGAATTATCAGTGCCGACAGTGATCAACATGATGTTTACAGATGATATAAAAATAAATGTGTATGTTGACGGTGATAAGATCGCACGTATTGATTCTGACTATACATTTGGTTCAACTACAATGGGTGCGAAGTTAAATGTTGACTTTATGGGCAATGACAGTGCCACATCCGATGTAAAGGCTTCGTTTGTATTATCAGCAGGTGGCGTGGATTATATTTCATATAATATGGCAGACAGCAGAAAGAAGTCTGGAGATAAGACAGAGAAGACTATAGATTATACACTTTCACTTGAAAACGGTTCAGAGCCACAGAATATCATTGGCAAGAACACATTCTCATATGACAAGAAGAGCGGAGAAGTATCTGGAAACAGTGAAATTGAGGTTAATGCAGAGTCTATCGCAGTGAACTATTCTGCAATACTGGCCGATATAAACAAAGGAAAGTCCTTCAGCCTGAATGATATGAAGATGGATGTAAATGTGTCTGGGGAGCAGGTGATTTCACTTTCGGGTGAAATGAAGCTTGGCAAGAACAGCGAGGCGATTACAGCACCGGCAGACGGAGATGTGGTTGATTATTCTGTGCTCGAAAATGATGATGCAACAAAATATGTCAATATGGATGGCCTGAGAGAAATTGTGGCAGCATGGAGCAATATTCTTAATTCAGCAGCAGATAAATTCCCTTCTATAGGCAGCAGCAATTATCCTGGTATTGATGAAGATGATACAGATGATACAGATGATATAGATGCAAATGATAATGATGCTACGGAGGAAGCAACAACTGAGGCTGACACTGCGACTGCAGATTATTCCAAGGAAGTCATCAAGATGGGCGATAAGACCATAAAGGTTAAGGATCCTGCAGGATATGAGAGAAGCTATGCTTCACAGTACAGTATATCACTCAACGGTAACGATGGATCTGACTATGTTACATATGAATCGATGGAAGGATTTGATTTGGCTGCCACAATAAAGTTCTACAAGGATTATTATGCTAACTATGAGGAAGATGAGTATGATAAGTTGGAGGATGTGAAAGACGGAACTGTAAAGGCAAAGGATGGAACAGAAGTCAGCTATCTGCTTGTTAAGAGAACTGTGTTTGAATCAGATGTCGAGGAAGTTATCTTTATGTATCCGGTAGGCAGTGATACGGTTGTATGCTCAGTCAAGTATTGGGATGCTCCTGATAAGATCGATGTACAGAGTCTTTGCAGCAAATTTATTGGTGCAATGGAGATAAAGTAATTTACAAATGGAGGCAGTGATGAAGGTTGTAAATGTGAAGAATGTGGCAATAGGTGAGGGAATGACCAAGATATGTGTGCCGCTTGTGGCACCTACGGATTATGATGTGGACTATCAGGCGAGGATTATAGCGAAGTCGGAACCAGACATGGTGGAATTCAGGGCAGATATATATGAGAAATGTCTGGACAGGGAAGCTTTGCTGAAGACCTTGGAAAAGATCCACGACAAGCTGGGACAGTTTCCTATCATATTCACATTTAGAACAAAGGGTGAGGGCGGCTGCATGGAAGCAACTCTCAGTCAGTACAGAGATCTTCTGATGGATGCTGTTGATAGTGGCTATATAGACATGGTGGATGTGGAATATTTTTCTGACATGGAGATCGTTGATGAGGTTATTGCAGAGGCCCATTCTAAGGGCGTGTATGTGATTGTGTCTAATCATGATTTCAAGACTACGATTCCGATGGAACAGATAGTTGACAGATATAAGTCAATCATATTTACGGGAGCGGATATAGCGAAGATAGCGATGATGCCTGAGGATGGTTCGCAGGTAGTTGATATGATGCAGGCCGCAAAGGAGCTTCAGGAGTGTGGGAATCAGACTCCGCTCATCGCTATTTCCATGGGTGAGCTTGGGGTTGAGACAAGAACCACTGGTGAGATGTACGGCAATGCGGTGTCATTTGCAACCGCAGGAATTCCTTCGGCGCCGGGACAGATATCTGTGGATGCACTCAGGAGCCAGCTCACTATGATCCATCATATAATAGCCGGAAAGTAATTTTTAAAATAAACTTCCTGGAAACCGGAGATCACACTTAGCAAGAAGTGGTGTGGTTTCCGGTTTTTTATGTAACATCCGAAATGGGTCAGGCCCCTACGGAGAAAAGGGGTTAGGCCCCTACGGAGAAAAAAGGGTCAGGCCCCATCGGGAGAAAAGGGGTCAGGCCCCTACGGAGGAAAGGGGTCAGGCCTCTACGGAGAAAAAGGGGCCTGACCCCCTTTCGGTGTTGGGGGGAGATATGGTATGATGATGGCAAATGATTTGGCCATGGTTTGAGACAGGAGATAAAGTATGGAAGAGAAACCACACAAGAGAAGGGTGCACTACAGCGGCACTCATCCAAAGAGATTTGAGGAGAAATATAAGGAGCATGATCCAGAGAAATATGCCGATACTATAGAGAAGGTCATAAGCAAGGGAAGCACACCGGCGGGAATGCACATATCAATATGTGTGAATGAGATACTGGATTTCTTGCAGATACAGCCGGGTCAGCAGGGCCTTGATGCGACGTTGGGCTACGGTGGACACACAAGGCGTATGCTTGAGCAGCTCCATGGAGAGGGGCATATGTATGCTCTGGATGTTGATCCTATAGAGATAGTGAAGACGAAGCAGAGACTGGCTGAAGCCGGATACGGAGAGGATATACTCACGATAAAGCAGACAAATTTCAGGAATATCGACCAGGTGGCAGACGAAGCGGGCGGCTTTGATTTTATTCTGGCGGATCTGGGTGTGTCGTCAATGCAGATTGATAACCCGGACAGGGGATTCACCTACAAGTTTGATGGACCACTTGATCTGAGGCTTGACCCGGAGAAGGGTGAGTCGGCGGCGGAGCGTCTGCGAGAGGTTTCGTATGAGGAACTTGTGGTAATGTTCCAGGAGAACTCGGACGAGCCATATGCGGAGGAGATCGCCACAGTCATCATGAAGAGAAACCGCACTAAGAATTATGTGGAGACCACCACCCAGATGAAGGATGCCATCGAGGAGGCATTGTCATTTGTGCCGGAGAAGGAGCGGAAAGAGGCTGTGAAGAAATCCTGTCAGAGATGTTTTCAGGCTCTGCGAATAGATGTGAACAGTGAATTTGAGGTACTGTATGATTTCCTTGACAAACTGCCGGATGCGCTTAGACCAGGTGGAAGAGTTGCGATACTGACATTCCATTCCGGCGAGGACCGGCTTGTGAAGAGGGCGTTCAAGGCTGGGGCAAAGGCTGGTGTTTACAGCGAAGTCAGCAAGGATGTCATCAGACCGTCAGCGGAGGAGTGCGCCCGCAATCCGAGGGCAAGATCCACAAAGATGAGATGGGCGGTAAAAGCAGAATAAAGGACACAGAAAGGCGACATCGTCTGTATATCATGTTAATATGATGACAGGGGATGTCGCCTTTTGGACATATGTTTCAGATGTTTTGTGGCTGGACGAATGAGAAGGTACGATGTCCTGCCGGATGATCTATATCTGTTGTGGGATCCGTATGTGAAGGGCAGCGGTAGCAGAACAGGCGGTGGCAGTGGACTTGGACTTTTTGTTGTGAGGATGATACTTGACAAGTATGGCTTAAAAGGAATTCTGTCATATCATGATGGCACTTTTTCGGTGGAGATAGGAGAGTGTTAAATATATAACCGGCATGTGGCTGTTATAAAGCGAGTTGAGGATAATTGGACAGAACAATCGTAGGAATCATAATAAAATTTTTATATACAAAATAAAAATTTTCAATTTTTTTCAGCAAATTGCTATGATATACTTCGTGATGTAGAGATAACTTGCATATATACGAAGAAACCATTTTGGGTTCACCTCCCCTAATATTCCAGGTGGTTTCTTTGTCTTAGATAAAATATTTTGTAGATTTAGAAAAACAAAAAAATATCGTAAGGTTAATTTTTAAGAGAGGTATCAATATGGGAGATTATAAGGCAGCAGAGAATAGATATAAGAATGTTGAAGGTACAGGATTTTACAGACACTGCGGAAAGAGCGGTCTCATGATGCCGCCTCTGGCACTTGGCCTCTGGCATAACTTTGGAACAAATGACGATTACGAGAATATGAAGAAGATGTGCTTTACCGCATTTGACAACGGAATAACACATTTTGATATAGCAAACAACTATGGCCCGGTGTACGGAAGTGCAGAGGAAAACTTTGGAAAGATACTCAGAGAGGATCTGGGCGTGTACAGGGATGAACTGATAATCAGCACGAAGGCCGGATACGATATGTGGGAAGGCCCTTACGGCAACTGGGGAAGCAGAAAGTACCTCATAGCGAGTCTCGACCAGAGCCTTAAAAGACTTGGCATTCCATATGTGGATATATTCTATCATCACAGAATGGATCCGAACACTCCGCTTGAGGAGACGATGGGTGCGCTGGCACAGATAGTAAAGAGCGGAAAGGCACTCTACGTAGGACTTTCCAATTATGATGGACCTACCATGGCAAAGGCGGAGAGGATACTGGACGAGCTCCATGTGCCATTTGTGATAAATCAGAACAGATATAGCATACTGGACAGATCTGTCGAGAACAATGGGCTTCTGAAGCAGACATACGCATCAGGCAAGGGACTCATATGCTTTTCGCCTCTGGCACAGGGAATGCTGACAGACAGATATTTGAAGGATATGCCTGCTGACAGCAGGGCTGTGAAGGACGGAAGATTCCTTCATGAGGATCAGGTGCTTGCAAATAGACCACTTCTGAACCAGTTAAATGAGATCGCAGCAGGATATGATATGAAACTTTCAGAGCTTGCCATCGCATGGCTTCTCAACAAGCCTGAGGTCACAACTGTTCTTATAGGCGCATCAAAGCCGGAACAGATACTCAGCAATCTGAAGGCAGCAGAGAAGCAGAGTCACACAGTTATGTCTGAGGAAGAACTCCAGAAGATAGAGGATGCTGTGGCGGCATTTGGCAGACAGTAAATCAGGTAGTACTTAAACTTTTCATAAATTACCCCCTCTAATCATCAGGTTTTCATAAACAACCTGATACCCTTTTTTAGGAGAAACCGTAAAAGGTTTCTCCTGTTTTTTTAGTTCAAGGTTGATAGCTGACGTTCTATTTGTTATTGTAAAGTCATCTTTAAAAAGTTTTGAGGAGCAGTGATTTGAAAGAATATATAAATGAGGCGCTTGAAAAATACATAGAGAAAGGTACATATCCGTGGCACATGCCAGGACACAAGAGACAGCCCGAAGGAGGAGCCGGAAATGGTGGACAACCACCTCAAAATGTGGATAACTTACCGGAAAATGCGGAAAACTTCTGGGATGAGGTGTATGCCCATGATTTTACAGAGGCGAAGGATCTGGACGATATGCATGAGCCGGAGACATTTATCGCTGACAGCCTTGCGGAGATGAGAAAAGTATATGGAACATATGCCACGTATATGCTGGTGAATGGGTCGACCGCAGGACTTATGACTGCAATCCACGCTGTATGCCAGAGAGGGGACGTGCTTCTCATGGCGAGAAATTGCCACAAGGCGGTGTACAATGCAGTGTGTATGCGGGGGATTTATCCAGAGTATCTCATCCCGGAGTATGTGGAATGCCACGATGATGCGGATGGCAGTCTTTTGGTTGACGGTATAGATCAAAGAAAGACAAAGTCCGATATACTTGGTGGTATATCCGCAGATGCGGTGGAACACAAGATAGAAGAACTTGCCGCAAATGGAAAGAAGCCCCAGGCGGTTATAATCACATCACCTACATATGAGGGCGTTATATCCGATATCCGTCAGATATCGGAGGTTGTACACAGACATGGTATATATCTCATAGTTGATGAGGCGCAGGGGGCACATCTGAGATTCATGAAGAATCATGAGACGGCTATGGAACAGGGGGCAGATGTAGTGATCGAGAGCCTTCATAAGACCATGCCGGCGCTCACCCAGACTTCGCTTTTACATGTGATGGCACCGGAACTTGATGACAGGATCAGAAGGTATCTTCAGATATTCCAGACATCGTCGCCGTCGTACATATTCATGCAGAGTATGGAGAAGGCCGTTGCATTTGGCGCAAATAATGAACAGGAATTTGACCGGTACAGGATGAGACTTGATGCATTTGCGGACAGATGCAGGACACTTAGGAATATACAGTTGTTCAGGCCGGATAAGGACGGCGTGGTGGCTGACTATGATGAGGGCCGGATCGTGTTCATGCTGCGGCCCGGAACATGTATGCAGGATGGAACTGTATTCACAGGCGTGATGCTTGCAGATGCGCTGGCGGACAGATATGGGCTTATAGTGGAGATGGCATCGGTCAGCTATGTCATATGTATATCTTCAGTTGTGGACAGTGAGGAAAGTTATGATATACTGTTTAAGGCGATAAATGAGATAGACATTGGACTTTGCCATGGGAAAGAGGCTCTTCCACATATAGATATCATTTCTAAAAGAGCGGTGTTCATGGTTCCGGGTATCGCCTGGGATGAGAAACTTGAGACTGTGCCTTTTGCAGATGCGGTTGGCAGAGTTTCAGGCACATTTGTGTATGCATATCCACCTGGAATACCGGTGCTTGCACCCGGGGAAGTGTACGACGCACAGGCTGCAGCCGGGATAGCGGCCATGACAGAAAGCGGTCTTCATGTGGCGGGAGTTGCTCCGGATGGCGTGAAGGTGATCAGAAATGTATATGTCGAGATATAGTCCTGGCGTATAAGTGATGATGTAAATGTGATATGCGGTGAATGCTGCTTGTGGCGGCAATATGACGATTTTACAATATATGAAAGGGTGTACGCAGCTGCGCACATATAAGGAATGTATAATGCAGGGAATATTTATAACTATAGAGGGCCCGGATGGAGCGGGTAAGACGACTCAGAGAGAGCTTTTGAAAGAGTATCTTGAGAATAAGGGGTATGATGTGCTGATAACCAGAGATCCGGGTGGAAATCCTATCAGCGAGGCTATACGTGAGGTCATACTTAACAAGGATTTTACGGAGATGGGCTATATGACTGAGCTCCTTCTCTATGCGTCTGCCAGAGCACAGCTCGTAAAGGAGAATATCAAGCCGGCACTAGATGCGGGACAGGCTGTCATAGCTGACAGATTTGTGGATTCATCGGCTGTGTATCAGGGGATAGGAAGAGGCCTCGGTGTGGATACAGTCTATGATGTGAATGAATTTGCGCTTCAGGGGATCATGCCGGATATGACATTCCTCATGGATCTTGATGCCCAGGAAGGTATAGCGAGGAAGAAAAATCAGGCAGAGCTTGACAGGATGGAGAATGAGAAAATGGAATTTCATCAGAAGGTTGTGGATGGATACCGTATGCTGGCGGATATGCATCCTGAACGCATAGTGAAGATAGACGCCACTTTACCTATTGATGAGATTCATGGTATAATAGTAGGGTATGTAGAGAAGAAACTCAATCTGTGATATTCTGAGTTGGAGAAGGCCAGAGTATCCGGCATACCAGATTAATTGTAAGGGGGTTGATTTATATGATAGATTTCACAGATATAATCGGACATGAGGACATAATCCGCCACTTTAAGAGCAGTATCGAGCTGGGAAAGATATCCCAGGGATATATCATCAATGGCGAGACGGGAAGCGGTAAAAAGACGCTTACCAGAGCACTTGTGAAGACTCTCCAGTGTGAGGAGGGCGGTACAGAACCGTGTAATCATTGTAAGTCGTGTCTGCAGTGTGAGACGGGAAATCAGCCTGATATCGTGTGGGTTACACACGATAAGCCGAATGTGATATCGGTTGAAGAGATCAGGGATCAGGTGAATTCAGATATAGATATCAAGCCTTACAGCAGCAGATATAAGATATATGTCGTCGAGGACGCACAGCTCCTGAATGTGAATGCGCAGAACGCTCTGCTTAAGACTATTGAGGAAGCTCCGTCTTATGCGATAATCATATTGCTGACAAACAACCTTGACAAGATGCTTCAGACGATATTATCAAGATGCATAGTGCTGAATGTGAAACCGGTGAGAGAGCATGATATACTTGACTATCTCATGAATGAACTGAAGCTGGACAAGCAGAAAGCGGATTTCTGCATGGATTTTGCACAGGGGAATCTGGGAAAAGCGATCAGATTGGCGACCAGCGATGAGTACAAAGAGATAAAAGAGAATGTCGTAAAGTTCATGAGACATATAAATGACATGTCCGTGGATGACATGATATTTGTACTTAAGACCATGGAGCTTCACAAGCTCAAGATAAGTGATTATATAGATCTGATGATGATGTGGTACAGAGACATACTGATGCTCAAGGTGTCAAACAACCCGGGCAGACTGATGTTTAAGGAGTATTATTCCGACATAAGGAAGCAGTCATCCCATATCAGTTATGAGGGAATAGAAAAAGTGCTCAAGTCGATGGATAAGGCAAAAGTCAGACTTGAGGCAAATGTCAGCTTTGACATTGCGATGGAGCTCATGCTCCTGACTATGAAGGAGAATTGTTGATGAAAGAGATTATAGGAGTTCGTTTCAGACCAAACGGTAAGATATATTATTTTGATCCACAGAAATTTGAGGTTGAGGCAGGTACATTTGTCATAGTTGAGACCGCAAGAGGTGTGGAATATGGAAAAGTAGTTTTAGGAAGAAGAGAAGTTGAGGACAGCAAGCTTACAGCATCGCTGAAGCCAATCATCAGGATAGCTACAGCAGATGATAAGAAGAGATATGAAGATAACAAGAAGAAGAGCAAAAGGGCTTTTGACATATGTCTTGAGAAGATCGCAAAGCACAAACTGGAGATGAAGCTTATCGAGGCTGAGTATACATTTGACAATAACAAGGTGCTGTTCTACTTTACAGCCGACAGACGAATTGACTTTCGTGAGCTGGTAAAGGATCTTGCGTCGGTGTTCAAGACGAGAATTGAGCTCAGACAGATAGGTGTCCGTGACGAGACCAAGATGGTGGGCGGAATCGGTATATGTGGAAGAGAGCTCTGTTGTAACAAGCATTTGTCAGAGTTTGTCCCTGTGTCTATCAAGATGGCAAAGGAGCAGAATCTGTCACTGAATCCAACCAAGATATCCGGTGTGTGCGGAAGACTGATGTGCTGTCTGAAACATGAGCAGGATACATATGAGTACCTGAATGAGAAGCTTCCGAATGTGGGGGATTTCGTCAGAACGATAGATGGCAACAAGGGTGAGGTCATGTCAGTGAATGTTCTCCGTCAGAAGGTTAAGATTGTGGTGACTGACAAAGAAGACAACAAGGAAGTTATGGAGTATCCTGTGGCCGAACTCAAGTTCAAGCCTAAGAGAAAGAAGAATTCAGAGAGACTCAGCGCTGAGGAATATAAAGCACTTGAGGCATTGGAGGACAAGGGTGGAAAGTCCAAATTTGACGATTAGACCGGAAGATAAAACGATAGAGAGTCAGGCTGTACAGGCTCAGTCCGAAGTGATGGGCGGATCCACGGTGGAGATTAAATCCTGTGAGAGGATAGATGACCTGCAGTGTAAGGGTTACCAGATCATACAGAACAGCGGAATGTTCTGCTTTGGGATGGATGCTGTGCTGCTGGCAAACTATGTGAGATTTAAGCGCGGCGGCAGATATCTGGATCTCGGAACGGGAACAGGTATCATACCTATACTTCTTGCTGCAAAGGAGTACGGGGAAGAAGCTCTTACCAGAGAGGAGAGACTTGCTGGTTTGAATACCGATGATTATAGATCCTCACATGATTGTATTGCCGTAGATGGAGTTACTAATTCGGATGCAGGGACGACTCAGAAACCTAGCGGTAAAATGGCAGATGGAGCACGGTTTATAGGTATAGAGCTTCAGCCTGCATGTGCGGATATGGCGGCAAGGAGCGTGAGCCTCAATGGGCTTGATGGTTTAGTACGAATAGATAACGGAGATATAAAGGAGGTCTCTTGTAACTACAAGAAGGCCTCCTTTGACATAGTGACCTCAAATCCGCCATACATAAAGGGCAGTCACGGTCTGGAGAATCCGGATGCTCCGAAGAACATAGCGAGACATGAGGTGCATGTGACACTTGATCAGGTGGTGGCGGCGGCAGAGTATGCGCTTAAACCAGGTGGAAGCTTTTATATGATACACAAGCCGTTCAGATTGGCTGAGATATTTGAATGCCTGCATGAGCACAGGCTTGAGCCGAAGAGGATGCAGCTTGTACACCCATACATAGATAAGGAGCCGAACATGGTCATAGTTGAGGCTGTGAAGGGCGGCAATTCCATGATCAAGATTGATCCGCCTATGATAGTCTACAAGGCTCCGGGTGTGTATACGGAGCAGCTGTTGGCGACGTATGAGGGTACGGCAAAGAGATAAGAGGCAGCATAAGATATCTATGATTTTCAATACTCAGATGTTCAGCAGAAGAGAGGATATATATGGCAGGAAAGTTATACCTGGTGGCGACACCTATAGGTAATCTTGAGGATATGACATACAGGGCCGTCAGGGTCCTTGAAGAGGTGGATGTGATAGCGGCGGAGGATACGAGAAACAGTATCAAGCTGCTCAATCATTTCGAGATCAAGACCCCCATGACGAGTTATCATGAATACAACAAATACGACAAGGCAAAGGTTCTCGTTGAAAAGATGCAGCAGGGGCAGAATGTGGCGGTCATAACAGATGCGGGAACTCCGGGAATATCTGATCCCGGTGAGGAGCTTGTGAGACAGGCCCTTGATGCCGGACTTGAAGTTACGCCTGTTCCGGGTGCCTGTGCATGTATATCGGCACTTATCAGTTCAGGACTTTCGACCAGAAGATTTGCATTTGAGGCGTTTCTTCCATATGACAAGAAGGACAGAGCGAGGATTCTCGAGGAGATGAAGCGTGAGACGAGGACTATGGTGATGTATGAGGCCCCTCACAAGCTGAAGAAGACTTTGGCGGAACTCATGGAGACTCTCGGTGACAGGCATATCACGCTTGCCAGAGAGATTACCAAGAAACATGAGACGATAGAACCAATGATGCTTTCACAGGCGATAGCCCGCTACGAGGAGGAAGATCCGAGAGGGGAATTCGTTATAGTGATAGAAGGGATTGATGTGAAGAAGCTTGAGGAGGAGAAGAAGAGCTCGTTCGAGGCTATGTCCGTGGAAGAGCATGTCCAGATGTACGTTGATCAGGGCATGTCCAAGAAAGATGCGATCAAGCAGGCGGCTGTTGATCGCGGAGTCCCTAAGAGGGATGTGTATAATGCGGTGATGAAATAAACTGATGATCAGGACAGGATACTGAGCCAGGCGGAGAGCCTGCTGATGCAGATCGCTCAGTCTGTCGGATGCAGCAATGCAGGCCGTTTCGCCGCGTTGTTCAGGAAGAGCACAGGCATATTCCCGTTTGACTTCAGGAAGATGTCGAAAAGGGGCGGTTGTAGAATTTGAAATAAAGACAGTGGCGGATATAAAGGAATATATCCGCCACTGCCGTTGTAGGTTTTACTTATTAGATTATCAAAAAGTTATTGTTTTTTTAGATTTTCAAGTTCTGCTTTGAGTCTTATCAGTTCTTTGTCCTTATTAGCTAACAATTCATCCTTTTCAGCCAGCATCTGGTCTTTTTCTGATATTTCCTCCAACAGCTTAGCTTTCTCTTCTTGAAAAACATCCACAAAAGTAATGATCGATTGTTCTACCATATCTGTAACCTCCTCCGTTTCCTCGTACGCGGAATACAGTCTGGTATATAATACCTGGGTGAGCCTGTATAATTGTGCCCCATCCTCAGGTGTTATATTCCCAAGTTCAACATTCTTATCTATGCTTCCCATTATATCGGTTTTGATAAGGCTTTTCAATGCTCCGATGTTCTCAGGAGTGCGGGACTTTTTGTCCTTGAGCATTCCGCGGAGCTTCAAAGGAAAGAATGGAATGAGAATCACCATTTTTCTGTTATTAATGTCCTCGGTAGAACAGTTGGCAAGCTTTACGACCGGGACCTCATAGTTTGTTTCCCTGTTGTGTCCGAAATCTATCAGCAGAGAATATGTATCGGGAACGGATCTGGAGACGTTGCTCAGGTATATGACGCAAGGCTCAGGGAATCGCACCCTGTATAGATATTGACCACCTTCATCATGCATTATTGTTTTTGTTTTGTCGGCATAACTTGCTCCGTAAGAAAATACTCTGAAAACGATAGTTTCGTCTTTTATCATCTGTGCCTCGATATGGTACGCATCAGAATCATTTATCACCAGTATGGTATCGGCCAGAGTTGTACTCATGGAACCGTCGTCTTTGACACTCTCAGTCCAGTGATACGACACTGTTGCGGTGTCTGGATCATACGATATGTCAAATAGACCGTTGATCATATTTACAACAGCCTTTGAAGACAGCGTGAGTATCTTTTTAAAAGTGCTGTCAAATAAATTTCGCGTAATTGGCAAATAAAAACGCTCCTTATGAAAAATTCTCGGCCGGTAGGCATACTTTAGGCGATTAAAATGGGCTTGTCAATAGATTTGGGCAAATGCGCTTATAAAGCGAATTTGTGACGCTGAGAGTGGAAAAATGGGGTAAAAATGAAGTCAATTTTACTTTTTGTAAAATGATCAATACACAGAATTTAGAACAGACTTGTCGATAAAATGGGCGAAAACAAAAAGACCAGAAAAATGAGAAACTTGCTCTCAACAATTTCTGATCTTTATTAAAAGATATGATAACGGTTGTCTGATTATATTTGTACAACAAATGGCTAGTTTATATACACCCTCGGAACCCTAACTGATATGTTGCACACGATCACATCCACATTCGTGTCAAGCATATTTGCCATGTCCTCGATGGACATGCCCTCGCCGAGAAGAGTTACAGTGTCACCGCGTTTCACATCCGGGATGTCTGTGACGTCGGCCATGCACTGATCCATACATACGCGTCCGATGATCGGTGCCTCGTGGCCATTTATGATGACCTTGCCCTTGTTGGACAGGTAACGGCTGTAGCCGTCCGCAAAACCAACCGGAAGTGTTGCAATCTTTGTAGGTCTTTCGGTGACAAATGTTCCGCCGTATCCAATCTCAGATCCGGCAGGAACCTCCTTCACCATGGCAACATATGTGTACCAGCTGAGAATCTCCTGAAATCCTGAATTCTTCCAGTCAAAGTCATCAGAAGGGGTGAGACCGTAGAGGATGTCTCCGCATCTCACCGCATCAAGCTGTGCCTCAGGCAGCATCAGTATGGCAGGGCTGTTGGCTACGTGGTGCTTTGGTATGACAACACCCATTTTCTCAAGTTCATTTATGGCGTGGAGGTATAGGTCAAGCTGCTTTCTTGCACTTGTGTGATCCCCCTCATCTGCCCTTGCAAAATGTGTAAATATACCTGTTACGTTCAGGTCATCCATCTCACAGATCTTCTTTATAGTGTCAAATGATTCCTGACATACCGGAAATCCGATTCTGTTCATACCGGTGTTCAGCTTTATCTGGACGTTCTGCTTCTTTCCTGCGCGTCTTGCGGCGGCAGCCATATTCTCGGCACCCTCCAGAGAGAACACGGTCAGGTCGAGGTCGTACTTTACTGCTTCATCCAGCATATCATCGGCGGTGTCTCCAAGTATAAGCACGGACTCTGTTGCGCCTGCGTCCCTAAGCATCTTTCCCTCTTCCCAGATGGCGACTGCGTAGCTGTCTATGCCACATTCTTTCAGTGTCGGGTAGAGCCCTGCAATACCGTGGCGGTATCCATCGCCCTTCATGACAGCGATAAATTCAACTCCCGGTTTCAGTCTTGATTTTATGTTGGCAATATTGCTCCTGAGCTTTGCCAGATCTATAACGGCAGCAGTTCTGCCGGCAAATGGTCTGTTGTTCATGGTTATTCTCCTTCTATAAAAATTCAAGAAACATTGTATCACATATGCATGTTAAAAAGAAGAGCATGAATTTGAAGGGGCAGCACCACTTTATAACAGTAAAGTGGTGCTGCCCCAGAATATTTGTTGTCATTGAAAGCCGTGGAGGGTATAATATCGAAATATAAGAGAATTTATAAATGACTTGGAAGGTAGTATTGTTATGAGAAAAGAATATGTTATGGGTAACGGAGCCATAGCCCTCGGTGCACTTGCGGCGGGTCTGAACCTTGTTGCCGGATACCCGGGCACTCCATCTTCGGAGATACTTGAGACAGTAGCAAAATACCCGCATGACGGAGTCCATGTGGAGTGGTCGGTAAATGAGAAAGCGGCTATGGAGGTTGCCGCCAGTGCGTCATACAGTGGAGCGAGGACACTTGTGACCATGAAACAGGTGGGCCTCAACGTGGCATCGGATCCGCTTATGTCGCTGGCGTATGTTGGGATAAAGGGCGGAATGGTCATCGTGTCTGCGGACGATCCGGGACCGATATCGTCACAGACGGAGCAGGATACGAGGATGTTTGCAGATTTCTGCAGGATCCCGGTATTTGACCCGTCGACTCCTGAGGAGGCATATCAGATGATACAGGATGCATTTGACTATTCGGAGAAATACAAGACCCCTGTTCTGTTCAGACCGACAACCAGAGTGTGTCATGCATACGCATCCATAGAGGTAAAAGACGAGTGGAAGGCAAAGGAATATGAGGGATTTGTAAAGGATTCAAAGAAATGGGTCATCTTCCCGAGATTGTCATTTGCCAATCATGCCATGATAGAAAAAAGAAATGTAGAGATTGGGGACGACTTCGGCAGCTACTCCATGAATACGGTGGAGGGCAGCGGCAGCAAGGCGGTATTTGCATCGGGAATCAGCTACTGCTATGCAAAGGAGACGCTTAAGAATGTGCCTGATGTGAAGCTGGTCCGTATAGCAACCCCGCATCCGTTCCCAGAGCAGTTTGTGAAGGATGCGCTGGACGGAGTGACGGAGGTCATGTGTATTGAGGAGCTCAGCCCATACATAGAGAATCAGATATTACGCCTTGCAGGCAGATATCATATGGATATAGATGTCAGGGGAAAGCAGACCGGGGATGTGCCGGCGAGCGGAGAGCTTTCTACTAACAAGGCTGCGGATATCCTGTGCGATTTTCTTGACCTTGAGAAGGCTTCCCAGGTGGATGTGTCAGATGCACCAGAACTTCCTGTGAGACCTCCGGTGCTGTGTGCAGGATGTCCTCACAGAGCGTCATTCTATGCGGTAAAGAAGGCGATGGCTGGAAGAAAGAGCTACTTCTGCGGAGATATAGGATGCTATACACTTGGAAATGCCATGCCGCTTGACATGGTGGATACTTGTCTGTGCATGGGAGCCGGAATCACCATGGCGCAGGGCTTCCACTGGGTGGATGAAGACGGCGTGTGCTTTGCATTTGTGGGAGATTCCACATTCTTTGCGTCGGGTATGACAGGAGTGGTAAATGCAGTTTACAATGATGCGAATATGATTCTGTGTGTGCTCGACAACTCGACCACAGCCATGACGGGACACCAGCCACATCCGGGAACAGGACGCAATATGATGGGCCAGTTCGTGGACAAGGTGAGCATACAGAAGGTACTCGAGGGAATCGGAGTGAAGAAGATAGTCACTGTTGATCCGCTCGATCTTGAGGCCAGCGTGGCAGCAGTCAAAGAGTGTGCGGATATCAGAGGAGTTAAGGCGATCATTTTCAAGTCGCCTTGTATAGCCATCACCAAGCCGTCCGGCAAGATGGAGATATCCGAAAAGTGCATACAGTGTAAGAAATGTATCAGAGAGATAGGCTGCCCTGCGATCATCCTGAAGGATGGCAAGGTGGCGATAGATGAAAGCCTGTGTACGGGATGCGGTCTGTGCGCACAGATCTGTCCGGTGGGTGCGATAAGTGATGCTGGCATGGGGGCAGACAAAACATCAGATTCTGCATGTGCGTGTTCAGATGCGGAGCCAAGAGCTGGGAAGGGAGGAACTGTCAATGAATAAAGATATTCTGGTCTGCGGTGTAGGCGGACAGGGAACGGTTCTTGCGTCCAAGCTCATCGCATCGGCGTATATGGCAAAGGGCGAGACAGTACATTCGGCGGAGACCATAGGTATGGCGCAGAGAGGCGGAAGTGTCACGAGCCATGTGAGGATCGGTGAGGCGTATTCACCGCTGATAGCACAGGGCGGTGCTGACATTATACTTGCGTTTGAGCCTGCAGAGGCGGTGCGCAATCTGGCTTATCTGAAAAAGGGAGGAATTGTCATCACCAACAACGTCCCGGTGAAACCGGCGACGGACTCACTCATGAATTCAGGTTACGAGGCACAGCCTATGCTTGATTACCTGAAGGACAAATGTGACTGCATAGTCATGGATGGCGTATCGATAAGCCGTGAATTTGGTTCGGCAAAGTTCTACAACATAGCACTTCTCGGGGTTGCAGCAGCTAGTGGCAGACTGGGACTTGACGAGGCAGACATCATATCAGCCATTGAGAATGGAGTGAATCCGAAGTTTGTAGAGGTGAACAAGAAAGTATTTGAATATGCGATGAAGATGTAGTTGGCGTGACATATAAGTGATTTCAGCATGGGATGCATCGGCCTTTGAAAGTATAAAGTGTATTTTTCAATGGGCTGACAAAAGGGAAAAGGAGAGTAAAAATTATGAAGTTAAATGACACACAGCTCAGTCAGGTGGACGCTCAGATAAAGAGGCTTGTAAAGACTGACAGCTATTATGGTAAGAAGTACAGAGAGCTTGGTATAACAGATGTGACAAGTCAGGAGGCATTTGAGGAACTTCCGTTTTCAAGCAAGGATGACCTGAGAAATGCTTACCCGTTGGGAATACAGGCTGTTCCGGATGAGGAAGTGGTACGTATCCATTCATCTTCAGGAACAACAGGAAAGCCGGTTATCATACCTTATACAGCAAAGGATGTCGATGACTGGGCAACCATGTTCGCAAGATGCTACGAGACAGCTGGAGTGACAAAGAAAGATCGAGTACATATCACACCGGGATATGGTCTGTGGACAGCCGGAATAGGATTTCAGGCAGGCGCGGAGAAACTTGGTGCCATGGTAATTCCTATGGGCCCTGGAAATACTGACAAACAGTTACAGATGATGATCGATCTTGAAAGTACAGTTCTCACAGCAACATCATCATACGCACTTCTTCTTGCCGAGGAGATAGATAAGAGAGGGCTTAAGGATAAGATACATTTGAAGAAGGGCGTATTTGGCTCAGAACGCTGGAGTGAGAAGAAGAGAAAGTATATAAAAGAGAAGCTTGGAATAGAGCTGTATGATATATATGGACTTACAGAGATCTATGGACCTGGTATCGGAATAAGCTGTGATGCCCAGAATGGAATGCACTATTGGGATGATTATGTTTATATAGAGATAATAGACCCGAAGACCGGAAAGACTCTCCCTGACGGAGAGGAGGGAGAGATCGTTATCACTACTCTGGTTAAGGAGGGAGCTCCGCTCATCCGTTTCAGGACACACGATATATCAAGGATCATTCCGGGTGAGTGTCCATGCGGAAGAAAACATCCTAGACTTGATATCATCAAGGGCAGAAGTGACGATATGTTCAAGGTACACGGCGTAAATATGTTCCCAAGCCAGGTTGAGGAGCTGCTTGCACTTGTGGATGGAGTCCCAAGTGAGTACACCATAAATATAGCCCATGATGAGCCAGCCAATAAGGATATCATGCTGGTTACAGTCGAGGCCGAGGGACGTGTAGATTTTGAACAGACAGGACGTCAGATCAGAGATCTGTTCAAGTCAAGGATCGGAGTTACACCGAAGATCACTGTTGTCCCTGTTGGAACGCTGCCTAGAAGTGAGAAGAAGACACAGCGTGTCATCGACCATCGTGAGCAGTGATATTTTAGAAGGGGTAGGAGTAATTAATTATGAATTCAACTGATATAATTTCCTATATAGTTGCGTTTTTACTTGGGGTGGTGCTTTTCACTCTGGCGAATGAGATCATACTCAAGCTTCCGAACAATGAGAATATATTCAAGGGAAAACCGAAGAGTTTTGAGAAGTTTTCTCCGAGATGCTTATTCGTACAGATACTTGGCGGAGTGTTCGGAGTGCTGATGGTGTGGCAGTTTGGTGTGAGCCTTGAGGCGGTCACGGTATTCCTGTTCTTTGCACTGCTGACTATCATCACATTCATAGACGCGGACACCATGGAGATACCATTTGTGCTGAATGTATGCATACTGGTGCTTGGAGTTATATCCATATTCACAAGGGGAGGTTTTTCTCTGACAGGCGGCGATCTCTCACTTGTGAGCAGACTCATAGGAATGATTTGTGTGAGTCTTCCGCTGTTTCTGATAGTGCTGGTCATTCCGGATGGCTTTGGCGGCGGAGATATCAAGCTCATGTTTGCCGCAGGATTTTTCCTTGGCTGGAAGGCAACAGTCATAGCGTTTTTTATCGGACTTATCATTGGTGGATGCCAGGGTGTGATACTTCTTGCAAGGCGTAAGAAGGGCAAGGACGATCATTTCGCATTTGGTCCGGCGCTCAGTGTGGGACTGATGATCGCCACATTTGTGGGACCTCATTTGATGAACAGCTATATCAATATGATCAAGGCATCGTTTTATGCGTAGAAAATTGCAAAGTAATCATAGAATAGATACCAAAAGAATCGCTGCAGAGATAGTTGCGGCGATTTTTTTGTAAAAAAATTGGAACTAAATACGCAATACATTCAACGCTTATTACTACTTATGGTGTGGAGAATAATGCATATTCCGGAGAAATACAGTCAATAATTACTTCGGACGACTTGTTTGGATAAAGCATGGAATTATATATTGTATAATTTCCATTTGAGAGATATACTATAGTAAGCGTGCAATTTAACGCGTTAAAGCTTTTAATTGAGAAAGAAGAGCAATTATTAAGAGAGGTTAGGAGTTACGGTTATGCCAATCACAGATTACTTAGAGAGAAATGCCAGAGAATATGGAAATGATGTCGCTCTGGTAGAGATAAATCCTGATGTGCAGGAGACGAGAAGGGTTACATGGAGGGAATATGAGCTCATAGAGTCGAATCCTACATGCCAGTACAGAAGAGAGATCACATGGAGCGTGTTCAACGAAAAGGCAAACAGATTTGCAAATCTTCTGGTGTCACGCGGAATACAGAAGGGAGACAAGGTAGGTATCCTCATGATGAACTGCCTTGAGTGGCTTCCAATATATTTCGGAGTATTGAAGACAGGAGCCATAGTGGTTCCGTTCAACTTCAGATACGATGCGGAGGAGATCAAATACTGTGTAGAGCTTGCAGATGTCGACGTACTGGTATTTGGTCCTGAGTTCATCGGACGTATAGAGGCTGTCGTTGACGAGATAGCTGAGAAGAGAATCCTCTTCTATGTGGGAGGCAACTGTCCTACATTTGCGGAAGATTATGACAAGTTGACATCCAACTGTTCAAGTGTATTCGAGAAGAGAGACATCAAGGACAGCGATGATGCGGCTATATATTTCTCATCCGGAACAACAGGATTCCCAAAGGCTATCCTGCACAACCATGAGAGCCTGATGCATGCGGCAAAGGTCGAGAATGTACATCACGGACAGACAAAGGATGATGTGTTCCTGTGTATTCCTCCGCTGTACCACACAGGTGCCAAGATGCATTGGTTCGGAAGCCTGATAGTGGGTGGCAAGGCAGTTCTTTTAAAGGGCGTAAGCGCCAAGACCATACTTCAGACTGTAAGCGACGAGAAGTGTACTATAGTATGGCTTCTGGTGCCATGGGCTCAGGATATACTGCTTGCCATAGAGAACGGTGATGTACACCTTGAAGATTATGAGCTGTCACAGTGGAGACTGATGCACATCGGAGCACAGCCAGTGCCACAGAGCCTTATAAAGAAATGGAAAGAGATATTCCCTAACCATCAGTACGACACGAACTACGGACTTTCAGAGTCCATCGGACCGGGTGCTGTACATTTGGGAGTAGAGAACATACATAAGGTCGGAGCCATCGGTGTGCCGGGATACGGATGGCAGGCAAAGATCGTGAATGAGGATGGAACGGAGGTCGAGCAGGGCGCAGTCGGCGAGCTCATCCTCAAGGGTCCGGGTGTCATGACCTGCTACTACAAGAATCCAAAGGCGACTGAGGAGTGCCTGAAGGATGGCTGGCTGTACACGGGAGATATGGCTATGCAGGACGAAGATGGATTTATTTATCTTGTAGATAGAAAGAAAGATGTTATAATCAGTGGTGGAGAGAATATCTACCCTGTACAGATAGAGAACTTCCTCAGCAAATACGAGAAGATCAAGGACGTTGCGGTTATCGGTATCGCAGATGCCCGTCTCGGAGAGATCACAGCGGCCATCATAGAGGTAAAGGATGGCATGACCTGCACAGAGGAAGAGATCAACGAGTTCTGTAAAGAACTTCCAAGATACAAGAGGCCAAGGAAGATCATATTTGAGCACGTTCCGAGGAATGCTACAGGTAAGATAGAAAAGCCACTTCTTCGTAAGATGCACAAGAGTGAGAACCTTGTCGCAGCGGAGAACAACGCATAAACAGAAAGGACAAAAAAGATGAAGACACCATTTATTACAAAGGCAAAGGCAGAGGAGATCATCAAGGAGATCCCTACACCATTTCACATTTACGATGAAGAAGGAATCAGAGAGAATGCGCGAAAGCTTTACAAGGCGTTTTCATGGAATAAAGGATTCAAGGAGTATTTCGCTGTAAAGGCTACTCCAAACCCAACGATACTCAAGATCCTCAAGGAAGAAGGCTGCGGAACTGACTGTTCATCACTGACAGAGCTTATGATGTCAGACAAGATGGGATTTAAGGGCGATGAGATCATGTTCTCGTCAAATGACACCCCTGCAGAGGAGTTCGTGCTTGCAAAGAAGCTGAACGCAACCATCAATCTTGACGATTTCACACACATTGATTTCCTGGAGAAGTCAGCAGGGATCCCAGAGAAGATCTGCTGCAGATTCAATCCGGGTGGAAAGTTCTCCATATCTACCACCATCATGGACAACCCTGGTGATGCAAAGTATGGTATGACAAAGGATCAGATCATCGAGGCATACAAGATCCTCAAGGCAAAGGGCGTGAAGAGATTTGGAATGCATGCCTTCCTTGCAAGCAATACAGTGACAAATGAATACTATCCAACACTTGCAAAGATTCTGTTCGAGACAGCAGTTGAGATCAAGGAGAAGACCGGAGTGAAGCTTGACTTCATCAACCTGTCAGGTGGAGTTGGAATCCCATATACACCGGACAAAGAGCCAAATGACATCATGGTCATCGGCGAGGGTGTTAGAAAGGTCTATGAGGAAGTGCTTGTACCAGCAGGCATGGGTGATGTGGCTATCTTCACAGAGCTCGGACGTTTCATGCTGGCACCTTACGGACATCTGGTTACAACAGCCATCCATGAGAAGCACACACACAAGGAGTACATCGGAGTGGACGCATGTGCAGTCAACCTCATGAGACCTGCTATGTACGGTGCATACCATCACATCACAGTCCTTGGCAAAGAGAATGAGCCATGTGATCACAAGTATGATGTGACAGGTTCACTGTGTGAGAACAATGACAAGTTTGCTATAGACAGAATGCTTCCAAAGATCGACATGGGAGATATCCTTGTCATCCACGACACAGGTGCTCATGGATTTGCCATGGGATATAACTACAATGGAAAGCTTAAGTCAGCGGAGGTTCTGCTCAGACCGGACGGATCATGGAAGCTTATCCGCCGTGCAGAGACACCGGAGGATTATTTCGCAACCATCAAGGACTTCTGGGATGTGGAATTATAAGATCCCATAACCGTGAAATCTGAAATATATAGAGTCATATAACTAATGAAAATACCCATGGTATCAACCGACAGAAGTTGATTGATACCATGGGTATTTGGCTATTATGGCTGTGAAGTGGTTTTCTGATCCTCGAAATCCACCTGCAGCTCTGGCATGCTGAGATATTTTCTTCCGACCGGGATCTTCCTGGGACGAGGAGTGTCCAGCAGTATGGTCGCATTCCGCTTGTCATATGAACGGATATGATGTGCGTTGACCAGGTAGCTTCTGTGACATCTTATGAAGAAAGAAGGCGTTTCGGCTTCCAGATCGTTGAGCCGTATGCCCGATGTCACAAAAGATTCCTTTACAGTGTGTACATGCATATTGTGAAGTTCTGATTTGATGTAGTATATGTCGTCAGGCTTTATGCGCATATACACTCCGCTTATATCCTTCAGCTCAACCAGAGGATCCTCAACCATGGACAGGTTCAGAAGTCTCTGTATTGCCTTGAGCAGCTCGGACTGGTCATATGGTTTTGTGATGTAGTCGTAGCAGTTGGTGCTGTGTATGGCTCGCACTGCTTGATCTACAAGGGCGGTGACAAAAAGGATAGGCGTGGTCTGGTAGCCATCCAGAGAACGGATGTATTCTCCCAGTGCGATGCCGTCCTTGTCCGGATCATTCCCAAGCTGTATGTCCAACAGGAAAAAGTTTATGACATTTTCGTTTATAAGTCTGATTCCTTCGTCGTAGCTTGCGGCCTTCAGACATTCTATATCTCTGAAAGATTCTGATATCATCATCGCTGTCCCGTTTAATTGTGCTACGTTGTCTTCTACTATAAGTGCCTTCATGTTAAATCCTCCTTCTATTATGTGTTTAGACAGTTACCTCGATCCTGATAAATGTCCTGCCTGAATTGTAAGAGTTATCCATGCATATCCTGCCATCGTATTGGTCAACCAGTTTCTTAAGATTTGGAAGCCCCAGGCCGTGACTGCTGCGATCCTCTGTCTTGGTGGTGTACCCCCTGGAGAACATCTTCTGACGGAGATCAGGAGAGAGTTCCGGACCTTCATTTATGGTGGTTATGGTGATCCTGTTCTCTTTGCTGTCTATATGAAGAGATACGGATTCTCCCTGCTTCACAGCCTCAAGTGCATTGTCAACCAGAACGCCGATGACCCTTATGAGTTCATATTCCGGCATCATACTCTTCAAAGTGTGTTCGTGAATGATCACATTCAACTGTTTCCCCAGCTTCCTCGACTGAACGATCTTGCTGTATAGGAATCCCGCCACAACGGTGAGATTTATCTTCAGGAGATCTGATTCTCTGTATTCGGATATGACTGTGTCAGAACAGTTTAATAGAGCGTTCTTCAAGGATGTGTAATCGGAGTGAGAGAGAGGCAGCATCTTTATGGAAGTGATCTGGTTGTTGAAATCATGCTGCTTTCCCCGGATATCATCTATAAGGTCGGACATCATAGGCTGATAAGTCTTGTAGTTTATCAGGTCGTGCTGCTGTCTGTTGATGGTCTGCTGCTGCTTCAGGATAATGATATCGGTGATGATTATGATCACGGCAAAAGCAGTGATCATAGGAATGGTGGTCATGGTATCTATATCGGTATACTTGCGCACCCCTAGTTCTATCTCAAAGATCATGAATATGTGTATGATCAGAAACTTCGTGAATTTGCTGCCCTGCATGAATTTGGCATATAGCTTGTCCACTGGGGCAAAATGGCATATACACCATATGACTATAAGGGTGAATATTGATCCGGAGGTGGCGATTATATTTATATCTGTGATGTTAAGGTGATTCGTGACCACTATATATAAGTTTTGGACTGATACTAGCAATACTTCACAAATGATATATATGATAAGTGTTTCGAACCATGGTCTGCGAAATACGCATTTGTACATATAAAGACTGATCAGGCAAAGGAGTATCCAGCCAAGAAAGTCTGGAAGAAAATGCGTGAGCAGTGATCCAGCAACAAAATAGCTGAAGGCGTAGATTACTGGGTGACAGGTTTTCTTCAAGGAAATATTAAGTATTGAAGGAAGGACAATCAAGTCTGTGATTGTTTCGATGGCAAAGCTGGCCAGATCTACGTATATGTTCATATATGATTACCCCCATAAAAAAGTCTGATAAGTTATGATTCCATTTTCATTATACGGAGCCTGGAACAGCTAAGTCAATTGCTGTTGTGGGTCGATTTATGTCGTTCGTGTAATTAGAAACGCCGTTCGTGAAAAGGTGGGCTCCTGCTATTGAATGGCAAAAAATGATGTGGTAAACAATCAATAACAGGAGGGGAAGACAGTGAATTTAAACAGAGTTATGTGCAGGAAAGCTACTGAGATACTGACAGGCCAGACATATGATGAAGGCGGTGACAGAGAAGTGAAAATCTGTTATTCGCTGGAGAACATAGCAGATGATCTGGAAAAAGTTCTGATACTTCTCGTGTTATTTGGTGTGGCAGGAAGGTTGCCGGAGTGCATTGTCTGTTATGTGGTTGTATGTCTTACGAGGGTCTATATGGGAGGCATACATATGCGGACATGGCTTGGCTGCATTCTTATGACGGTGGGAGTACATGTGTGTGCAGTGTGGTGTGGTGAATGGGTAGACCTAAGCATGGCGCGTATATGGATATTCGTCGCTGTGTTGTCGCTGATGTTATCTGTAGCACCTATTTCGTCTCCGCAGAGACCAATATATATAGGATGGGCAAGATGGAAGATTAAGTCCAAGGGGATATTGGGAATCTTGATATCATTTGTGGGGTTTTGTGTATTGGATAATTTCAGCAATTATATTCTATGGGTGTTGTTGCTTGAGGTTATAGAAGTTATGTGCCTGGAGATTTTCAGGTGGGGACATCGTTTTATACGAATGTTCATTTAAACCTAGATCTTTTAAAGACTGCCTCAGACTTTAAAGGAGGGGGTTACCCAATAAGGTAACTGTGAAAGAACAGGTATTCAAGAACGAGGGAAGGTGAGAATGTGAGTAAGGAAAGATGCAAAGATATTTTGGCAGATATTCTGGAAGATTTAGCTGGAGACATCATTTCGCTAACAGGCTGTAAGGGCAGCTGGGGTGAAGTGGAACTTCCAGAATGCCTGAGAAATCAGGAAAATGACCGTTAAGATTGAAACGGTTGAAATTAAGATTATTTGTAAATGTATTAAGATCAGATTATTAAATTAGGAGGAAAGTTATGAATAAAATATTTTTTTCAAGATTGAAGACAGGCGCAGTTATGTTTGCGGTAGCAGGTGCTATGGCTTTTTCAGGGGCTGCAGGGGCAGCCGGTACTGCGTTTGCGAATTCTAATGGTATTGCTACATGCAATAATGAGGTAATAGGAGAGCCAAATACGAATGATACTACTTATGCACATAGCAATAACAATTCGGTGAGCTATAGTAAATTTAGATATAAGTATAATACAACAAAAGTATATATTCACCCAACCGATGGCCCGATGCTTTATTACAGAGTTCAGGGAGCTTATACTGCCGGAGGATCAGGATTAGCAAACAGATCAGAGGCATATGGAGTGCCTGTTGGTGTTCAGGCAAGTTTCACGAATTATGTTAATGAAAACCATAATATGTATGCAAGGTTAAAAATGAGACATTCAGTAACACAACCTATAGATTCTAAGGGAGTCTGGAGCCCTGATTCGACACGAAATTACACTATATACTAAAACAGCCGGATCATATGCTGTATATAATGATGATGGCAGTGTTAAAAAGCTGTCGCCGCAGAGCAAAACTCTGTGGTGACAGCTTTTAGATAACAGGAGGATGTGGATAATGGCTAAGAAGAAAATGATCATATCATGTGTACTGATACTGGCACTTGTAGTTACAGGCGTGGCTGCATACTGGCTGCAGAAGAATAAAGAACCGGTGTCGGAACGTATCAGACGTAAGACGTCAGAGACAGATACAACTGAAAAAACAAAGGCTGCAGATGTGACGGACACGGAAGCCGGTTCAGACAGTGATAATGCAACAACGGAAGATTACAGAGGGAAAAGTGGTGACAACATCCTGATGATAGGCAGTGTGAAAGTTGAACTTTTATCCGCTGATGTACTAGATGGCAAGAATGAAGAGGTAAGTACGGAGACAAAGTACCCTGTAGAATATTTTAAGTCACAGTCTCTTCCGGCAGATAATGTGACAGAAGATGTAACAGACTGGGATACAATACTTGAAGTGTCTCCTGAATTTAAGGAATTCAATCAAGCTCCGTTTGGGACATATACCAGGGAAGAGACAGTGGAGAAAATGGAAAGCTTCAGTGATTTGATAGACAGCTATACTACAACAGTAGTCAGACCACAGAAAGTATATTTTATTAAGTGCCGCCTTACAAATGAGAGTTCCCGTGCCGCAACGGATACGCTGCCAATAGAGGTTACAAGTGTATCTGATACTGGGAAAATGACATACAGAGAGGATCTTAAATACTTTGATAAGCCTATATATACAGAGGGAGAAGACAGGGATCATAAGTATTTCTTTTTTAAACTTGCCGGTCATGAGAGCATGGAGTGTACGATCGGACTTGTGGTTCCACAGGAATTTGATGAAAACGATCGACACTATTATGGAGACAGTCCACTTGACGCAAGTGGAGAATCGAGTCAGTACGATCCCACAGTCCTTCCGAATTTTGTGGATATAGATGCACTTCCAAAACCCGAGGAATGAGATGGTGCGCTTACGAGCGCAAGCGAGTAACTATTAATGCGCACCATCGACCTGCCACAGAGCGTAAGCTCTGTGGCGATACCCGAGATGGTGCGCTTACGAGTGTGAGCGAGTAACTATTAATGCGCACCATCGACCTGCCACAAAGAATGTCACATTTATGACAGGTTGTTCGTTATATAAAATAGAACAGGCAGTGTTCCAATGGAGGATATGAGAAAAATGAGAAAAAGAAGCAGGGTTATATATGCAATGATGTGTGCAGCTCTTATGATGTCGGGCTGCAGTAATGATAAAGGTGTAAGCAGTGATGATGCCGGGAAAGCTGATATGGGTTCTGCTGTATCAGAAGCTGGTGCTGCGGATGAAAATGGAAGTCTGCTTGCACAGCAGCTGGGAATTCCCGGGAGTGTCCAGATGGATATTCCGGCTGACGGTACAAACCTGAAGAAGATCACGCTGGATGACAAGGATGTAATTGTTCCGGACAGGGATAGAATGTACACAAAATCCTACAGGATGGGAATTTTGACAGATGAGACCCGTGAGGAGATAGTAAAATCTTTTCTTGATGAAAGCGACGGTATATATAATTACCCGGAAGAGTTATTCAATGAGAAGGATAAAGACAGGGAGTCTGTGGAGAAGTTCTTCGAAGATAACAGTGGAGAGAAGCCGGATTACAGTGGCGAATATTTTATAGGAAAGATAGATGGCGAGCCCTATGTCGTAAGATTTATGGATACATCGTGGTCGATAGATGAAGCTGTGGCGGTGTCAAGGGTATGTAAAGATGAGGTCACTGACGAGATGGCAGCAAAACAGATAAGCAGTATAACGTATTATGATTACAATCCTGATGTGCTGAAGGAAGAGAGCACAGAGCAGGAAGACGGCACAGATGAAGAGTCGGCAAACAGCTGTGGGATGAATAAGGAAGAGGCCGGAAAAAAGGCTGCTGATGACATGGCTGCATGGGGATTCAATGATGTGGTGCAGACGTCGATCACAGATATGTATAAAGCCTATGAAGGGGATCATTTTAATGTCCTGGAGTATGATAAGGATGGATACACAGTCAGGTTTGATGCGTCAGTCAATGATGTAACACTGTATCAGCCTATGTCCCTGAGCATTGATACCATAGTAAATCCTGACGGAGAAGAAGGCGGCCTTATGGACACCAGCAGATATTACAGTTCAGAGAGGTCTTATTATACCCTGTCGTTCAACGAGGATGGACTTATGGACTTTTATGGATACTGGCCAATGAGATCTGATGATGATCTTCATCCGGTGGATCATCTCATCACATGGGATGAGGCTGTGGACGGACTGAAAAAGGCCATACCGGATCACTTTGCCGGTTACAAAGGGTATTCAGAAGTCAAATTTAATGATGTGAGACTTGCATACTTTAGGACGAAGACTGGAGACAAAGAGTATGAGATCATACCTGTATATGTATTTGCACAAATGGAATCATGGGCGGAAGAGGACAACGCACCAGACCAGCTTCTGATGATAGATGCCAGGGATGGAAGTGAAGTGGATGTCAGACAGGATCCTGCCCGCCAGGGAATTATGTGAGGAGGCCTGCATGAACGTAAGTTCATACTCGGAATCAGGCCGACGACCTGCCACAAAGTGTAAGCTTTGTGGCGTTACCCGAGATGGTGCGCTTACGAGCGCAAGCGAGTAACTATCATGCGCACCATCGACCTGCCACAGAGTGTAAGCTCTGTGGCGATACCCGAGATGGTGCGCTTACGAGCGCAAGCGAGTAACTATCATGCGCACCATCGACCTGCCACAGAGTGTAAGCTCTGTGGCGATACCCGAGGAGGCCTGCTATGAACGCAGTTCACCTGAGGAGGTTTGATATGAAGAGGATAATTATATTTATTTCCGGAATACTTTGCATATGCGTAATCGTGTTCTGGTGTGGCAGGATATACAGTGTGAACAGTGCATATACGGATGATACAAAAAGATATGGCGCAGATGCCGTGGTGGCGGATTCTGGGCTTGAAATACGCTGCGTGGAGTCACATATATACAGCGTGGATGAATACAAGAAAAGGTTCGGAGTGGATGATGTGTATGTGCTTGATCCGGGGGACAGACTGCTGTGTGTCTGCCTAAATGTAAAAAATACAGGTTATGAAGATATGAGCTGGGATGACGTCATGGACAGAACACTTGGAGGTTTTGAGTCCGTAACGTGGGGCAGTGCTGTCTCTCCATACATGGGACAGAGCATAAATGTATTCAGAAGCAGACAGCTTGGTGCAGGTGCGGCTCAGGATATATGGTACGTGACGGCACTGTCCCGGGTGTCGTTTGGTCAAAAGACATGGGACACTATGAATAGTGAGGAGTTCTGGTATGTGCCGGCGCTTGAACCTGTTAAGATCATGATGAAGCTGAAACTTGACGACTGATACCCTAAAGGGAGTAACTATAGTCTGGTCCAGGTTTCATCCGGAAAAAAGGATATATTTTAT
>URJI01000013.1 GCA_900548215.1 uncultured Coprococcus sp.
ATAGGGAGAAAATGATTGCCGATAAAATTTCTCGTTTGGAACATATTCGCATACGGACAGTATGACTTTTCGTTCTTCGATCATGTCATAAGCAAGGCAAAGGAGAAGGGGCTTCATGTGATATTCGGTATGGGGCGGACAGAAGGAGCCTATAGCTCCGCATGAGATCGCTTTCAGCCTGGATCATATGTGAGGCCTCAAGGGGCAGAACTTTTGGATAACCGAGGCTATCATGGGTGCACAGGGACATGATCGAGGTGAGTGATGCTGAGGTTCTCTATACATACGGAGATACCTTCTATGATAAGTTTGTTGCGGTCACAAGAAAGTCTCAGGGACAAGGCATGGTATATTATGTTGCGTGCAGTCTGGATGAGGCGGCCATGAAACTTGTGATGGGCAGGATCATGGAGGACAATTCCATACGCGGCGATGTCACAGAGGATGGTGTTGAGGTCTGCTATAGAGGTGATGACTTATCAATAATCCGCGTGGTTATGAACCATACTGGTGAGGAAAGACGCTATGGCGATACTGTGTTTGCTCCGTACGAAAGTCGTATTGACAGAGTATAAATACTGAAAGCTTGATATTTGCTTAATTATATAAAATACGGTTGCTTATTAGTTCATTAAGCGGCCGTATTTTTTGTTTATGTGTTATAATGTAATGCAGATGCATAACATTTGTTTTTGAAAAATATAATTAGCCTTACTGGCTAAAGTACAGGAGGAAATCATGGGTATTGTTGAATTAAAAAATGATAAGATCGCTATAAAGGTGAATACTCACGGCGCTGAGCTTGTGAGCCTGAAGAGTATCGAGACAGACAGAGAATACATGTGGTGCGGTGATGCTGAGTATTGGGGAAGAGTTTCTCCTGTGCTGTTTCCATTTGTGGGAAAGCTTGAAGGACAGCGTTACAGACATAACGGGGTGGTTTATGAGAATATACCTCAGCACGGATTTGCAAGGGACAGCGAGTTTGTATTGGCTGGCCAGACTGGTGATACACTGCTGTTTGTGCTTGAGAAGAATGATACATGGCAGAAGAGCTATCCGTTTGATTTCAGTCTTTGTATAGGATACAGACTTGAAGGTTCATCTGTACATGTTATGTGGACCGTTGTGAATGAGGGAACTGACAAGATTCATTTTTCTATCGGTGCCCATCCTGCATTTGCATGTGAGGGAGGCATCGGCGGTTATTCTCTGGATATGCACACAGGTAAGAACGAGATTGAATGTGGTCTTTTGACAGCAAATGGAGTTCTTGGAGATAGAACAGTTACGCACAGATTGACAGATGGAGTCTTAAAGCTGCGTGATGAGATGTTTGATGAGGATGCCCTGATCATGGATGGTAAGGGTATAAATACGATTACATTAAGGAACACATCTGATGCGCCGGTTTTGCAGTTGAGATTTGATGTGCCGCAGATAGGCATATGGTCTCCTGCAAAGAAACATGCGCCATTTGTCTGCATAGAGCCTTGGTTTGGCAGGTGTGACCGCGAGGGATATGACGGAGATCTGGCGGACCGTGAGTATTCAAACAGTCTTGAGGCTGGCCATTCGTTCAGCAAGGAGTATGTCATCGACATACTATAATGGAAAACATATCATGTGTCAGATTAAGATATAGCAGAATATAATTTGTAAGTAGGGCGGGACATCCCATTGGTGAGATGTCCCGCCCTGTTTGTTATGTTTCATATACATTAATGTAAAATCTATGTAAAAGGTGCCTGACCCCATTGTTGTTCCTTTTTGTAGAGTGCTGAAAATACTACTTGACATATAATACTATGCGACGTATAGTATACTGCGTAAGGAGGTATAGTGATGGATATACAATTGAAAAGAGGAATGCTCGATGTATGTGTGCTTGCGGCCATCAAGGATGAGGATTCCTATGGATATCAGATCATCAAAGACATGAAGCCGTATGTGACCATATCGGAATCTACGCTTTATCCTATACTCAGAAGGCTGGAAGCAGGAGCGTTGCTCACTGTTCATTCTGTGGAACACAATGGTAGACTCAGAAAGTATTATCATATAACAGATGCCGGAAGAGCCAGGATAGAAGAGTTCAAGGAAGAGTGGAAGGAACTGGAATCTATATATAGATTTATAGTGAAGGAGGAAGTCAGAGATGAATAAAGAGGAATATCTTGATGCGATAAGAGACAGAATCAGTGCGATGCCGGCTGATGATATCAACAGGTTTATGGATTACTACAGTGAGATGATAGATGACCGCATGGAGGATGGCCTTTCAGAGGATGAGGCTGTTGCGGATATGGGATCACCTGATGCAGCAGTGGAGCAGATACTTGAGGAGATGCCTCTCACGAAGCTTGTGAAGGAGAAGATCAAGCCAAAGCATGAGCTTAAGGCGTGGGAAGTTGTACTCATTGTTCTTGGCTCCCCGGTGTGGATTCCGCTTCTTATTACGGCGGCGGTATTGCTGCTTACTCTGTGGATAGTAGCATTTGCACTTCTTATTTCATTCTACGCAGTTGTGCTCAGCTTTGTGGTGGCGGGAATATGCGGACTGATATGCACCATACCACTGTTCATAGCCAACAGCCCGTACACAGCAGTTCTCATGCTTGGTGCAGCGCTCATCGGCATAGGAATCGCGATACTGTTTGTTGTATCGGTTAAGCCTGTTACAGTTGGAATATTTAAAGTCTGCAAGGCCAGTGTGAATGGTATAAAGAGAATGTTTGTAAAGGAGAAATAGGCATGAGTAGAACAAAGAAAGCTGTTATAGCTGCATCAATTATGATTGTGGCGGGTATTATAATCGTGATCTCCGCATTTGCTGTAAATGGATTCAGATGGCCAAATGTGACTGTGAATCTGGCACACATGACATCGGAGCCGGTTAACTACATAAAAAAGACTGTTGATATAAAAGATAAATTCAGTTCCATTGAAATAAAGAGTGCGTCGGATGTGGATGTTGCTGTGAAGAAGGCGAGTGGAGATACAAGTTATGTGGAGTATTATGACTGTGAGAATCTGACACATCATGTAGATGTATCAGATGGTGTGCTCAGGATAACCGCAGATGACAGCAGAAACGTTGCATTTAACGTTTCCATCGGATTGTATACAGGAGCATGGCCGTCCGTGACGG
The DNA here is from genome assembly GCA_900548215.1 of uncultured Coprococcus sp. Lineage (GTDB taxonomy): Bacteria > Bacillota > Clostridia > Lachnospirales > Lachnospiraceae > Coprococcus. The sequence continues at coordinate 3,152 of URJI01000013.1, forward strand.
TGTATCTGGCTGGTACGGAGTACGATGATCTGAAGATTGTGACCAGCAGCGGTGATATTGATATGGAATATTATCTTTTAGTGGGCAATATCGATATAGAGGCATCCAGCGGCGATGTGACTGTAAATGGGGCAAATTCAGACACACTGACGATTGCGACCAGGAGCGGTAATATTAAGATTGACAGTGCGTCATCAAAGGATACAAGAATATCTGCAAACAGTGGTGATGTCAGTTTAGGGGATGTGGTGACGGATAATGTTGATCTGAAGACCTCCAGTGGCAATATCACATCTGGCAGCATAAAGGCAAAACGTATAAACGGTCGTGCATCGAGCGGTGACGTAATGATCAGAGACTGTGATGCTTCTGAGATTAATATCATGACAAAAAGTGGTGATGTATCGATTGGCATTGGTTCAGAAATGAAGTATGAATACACTACAAAGACGTCCAGCGGAGATGTGAATGTTCCGGATTCGGTCAAGGGTGCGGATGGAAAGTGTAATATCGAGACAAGCAGCGGAGATATTGATGTTACCCAGTAAACTGTAACTGAATACTTTTGAAAGTTGCTACAAGGCAGGTTTTCCTTATATGGGAAGACCTGTCTTGTCCTTTATCCGGGTATGGTTAAAGTTAATTGATGAAATAAACTGTCGGTAATGGCCTCTGCTTATTGTGGATTTCAGTTAAAAATGGTATCTTTAATATGTATATATTTGTACAGAAGAAAATATCAGGGGGAGTAAAGAATGAGTGCATTTGCATTGAGACTTGCAGTATTGCCTTCCGTGCTGCTACTGTTATTTGTAGTTGGAAGAAATAAGAATAGCAGGGATCCGATGAAATTGCTTGTGTGGCTTGCAGTTCTTGGGGCGGTCAGCACTATACCCGCAGTTGTAGTGGAATTGCTTGGAGACGGATTGTTATATTACATGGGACTGGAATCCGGAACGGGGGTTTATGAGCTGGTCAACTGCTTCTTTATAGTGGCGATGATCGAGGAGTTGGGCAAATTCGTTGGAATGATCATACTTACATGGAATAACAAGAACTTTGACCACAGCTATGATGGCGTTATATATGGTGTGTGTTCATCACTTGGATTTGCTACATTGGAGAATATCCTGTATGTATTTCAGGGAGGAATAGGACTTGGAATCCTGAGGGCTGTGACAGCAATTCCTCTTCACTGTTCATGCGGTGTTGTCATGGGATATTTTTATTCAAAGGCGAGAGAGAATGCGAACAATGGCGAGGGTGCAGCAGGCAATATGCTGATTTCGTACTTAAGTGCCATGGGAATACACGGACTGTATGATTTTGTATTGTCGGTCGATGACACTAGCGTTATACTGTGCATACTAGTCCTGCTCCTGTTGGTGGCCCTCATGCTCCTGCTCATATCTTATGCGGCCAAGAATGACCATATAATAACGGTAAATCCTGTCTGGGTGAATCCGTACAATTTCAGATATATACCGATGCGCGGATATAATCAGCCAAATATGTATGGCCAGAACATGCAGTACAATCAGCCAGATATGTATGGCCAGAACATGCAGTACAATCAACCAGATGTGTATGGTCAGAACATGCAGTACAATATTAAGCCAAATGCATACAGCCAGTGGCCGGGGCAGTACAATGGGCAGCAGAGCGGCTACGTCCAGCAGCCACAGTATGGCCAGCAGTATAATCAGCAGAGCAGTTATAGACAGCAGCCACAGTATGGCCAGCAGTATAATCAGCAGAGCGGTTATAGACAGCAGCCACAGTGCGGCCAGCAGTATAATCAACAGAGCGGTTACAGTCAGCAGCCACAGTACGGCTATCAGTATAACCGGCAAACTGGTTGCGGTCAGCAGCCGCAGTATGATTCGCAGAATAGATACAGACAGCAATGAAAAAATTATATAGAGGAGAACAGACAAATGTTATTGATAAAGAATGGAAGAGTCGTTGATCCGGTCACCCGGACAGATGAAGTCATGGATGTGCTCATCGACGGCAATCACATAGTTAAGACAGGATACGATCTGGAGGCAGAGGGAACGGAGGTCATCGATGCAGATGGGCTGGTAGTAGCACCGGGGCTGGTAGATACACATGTACATTTCCGTGATCCTGGGTTCACATATAAAGAGGATATAGAGACAGGTGCCGCTGCTGCTGCAAGAGGCGGGTTCACTATGGTGGTTTGCATGGCAAATACAAAGCCTGCGGTTGACAACATTGAAACACTTAAATATATACAGGATAAAGGTGCAAAGACCGGGATACATGTAGTCCAGACAGCTACAGTTACGAAGAACCTTGAGGGAAAAGAACTTGTGGATATGGACAGTCTTGCATCTGCGGGGGCAGCAGGATTTACCGATGATGGAATTCCTATCATGGATGAGAAACTGTTAGTTGACGCGATGAATAAGGCAAAGGAACTGGATCTGCCTATAAGTCTTCATGAGGAAGATCCGACGTTCATAGACCAGCCTGGTGTCAATCAGGGTAAAGTGTCAGAGAAACTTGGCTACGGCGGTGCGTCTTGTACGGCAGAGGATGTGATGGTTGCCAGAGATTGTGTCCTTGCACTTCATACAGGGGCGTCTGTGTGCATACAGCATATCAGTTCAGGTAATTCTGTTGATATCGTGAGAACTGCAAAGAAGCTAGGTGCAGATATTCACGCAGAGGCGACACCTCACCATTTCACTCTGATAGAAGATGCCGTACTCAAATATGGCACTCTTGCAAGGATGAATCCTCCGCTTAGGACGGAGAAGGACAGACGCAAGATCATAGAGGGGATACAGGACGGAACTATAGATATGATAGTTACTGATCACGCACCTCACAGCAAAGAGGAGAAGGCCAGAACTCTTGATAAGGCACCGAGTGGCATCACAGGACTTGAGACATCGCTTGCACTTGGAATATATTCTCTTGTACAGCCGGGGTATATATCACTTATGAAGCTGATGGAACTTATGAGCAGGAATCCTGCTGAATTTTATCGTATGGAACCTGGAAAGATCGCAGAGGGTGCTCCAGCGGATCTGATCATATTTGGTGAGAATGAGATGTGGACAGTGGACAGTTTTGCATCAAAGGCTGTGAACAGTCCATTTGCAGGCTGGACGCTTCCGGGTAAGGTACACTACACCATATGCGGAGGTAAGATAGTGTATGATGCAGATGTGTACGATGAGTCACATGCTAAATAAATAGTCTCGCCTTAAGGCGGATTCGGAGATGGATGATTGATATGGAAAAAGAGAGAAGACATTATGTATTTCGCGGCAGTGTCCAGGGTGTAGGTTTCAGGTATAGAGCTTCGCATGCGGCTTCGATGTATGGTGTTACCGGATGGGTGTGCAACAGGTATGACGGGTCGGTTGAGATGGAAGCCCAGGGGCAGCCGGAGGCCATAGACCAGATGGTTGCTTTGCTCAGGCGTGACAGATATATCTTTATAGAGGATATGGATGTCAGAGGCATTCCAGTACAGGAAGACAGCGGATTTCATATCAGATCGGGCTGGTAGATCTTATTATAAGGAGTGACAACATTGGTTAAAATAGATTTGATAACCGGATTTCTTGGTTCTGGGAAAACGACATTTATAAAAAAATATGCAGATTATCTTGTGAGGCAGGGGCAGAATATAGGAATTCTTGAGAACGATTATGGTGCAGTGAATGTGGATATGATGCTTCTTCAGGATGTCATGGGAGAGAATTGTCATGCGGAGATGGTTGCAGGAGGATGCGGTGAAGACTGCCACAAGAGGCGCTTCAAGACAAAACTCATAGCTATGGCCATGAGCGGATATGACAGGGTTATAGTGGAGCCGTCAGGTATATTTGATATTGATGAGTTTTTCGACGTGCTGCATGAGGAGCCGCTTGACAGGTGGTATGAAGTTGGAAATATCATCACTATAGTTGAGGCTGAGCTTGAGAAGAATATGAGCAGACAGTCGAGGTATGTACTTGCATCTGAGGCTGCCAATTGCGGAGTTCTGGTTATGAGTAAAGTTGATGGAGTGCCAAGTGAGGATATAAATTCAACAATCAGCTATGTGAATAGTACACTCGATGAATTTCAGTGTAAGAGGCGATTTGGCGACGACGTGATGATAAAGAACTGGGATGAATTGACGGATGACGATTTTGCAGAATTGATGAGATCAGGATATAAATTGAATGATTTTATCAAGGAATGGTTTAAGCAGAGCGATGTATATAACTCTGTTTATATCATGAACAAGAATGTTCCGGAAAGTAAACTTGAGGGAATCGTTCATGATATATTTGCAGATGATAAATGTGGTGAGGTGTTCAGAATAAAGGGATTTTCAAGATCAGACAGAAATACCTGGATAGAGATAAATGCAACCAGTCAGAAGACGGAGATAAGACCGATAGAGAATGGACAGGATATAATCATAGTGATAGGTTCTGATTTGAATGAGGCGGGTATTATGAAGTATTTTGAGTGATCATGGAAATGGAGATATTTATATGGCACATGGAGCCGAGAAGAAGAAATTGAATAAGGACCAGAAGCTTCAGCTCCAGATAGACAGATTAAAGGAACAGGCTCAGATAGATCTTGAGGGTTATGTGACAAGCAGATCGGCTCTCAGAGCGACACGTACGGATCTTATTGACGAGACAAAAAAGTATGAACACATGAAGTCTGATTATGTTGCTCTTCAGGAACATCATGCTCCGTATAAGGTTCTTTATTATAAGCGAAAAAAACTTAGAAGGTCAAAGAGACATATAAAGGAGCTGAACCGTGCAAAAAAGAGATTCCGCAGAGATATGAAGGAGCACAGAGATGGTGTCAGGAGAAAGCTTGTTGCAAATATATTTGCATTTCTTGCGGCACTTGCGATGTTTGCCATGATGATATGGAGGCTTTACCAGCTTGCCCAGGGTGTGTATTATCTGGCAATGTATATTGGCGGAATATCGTTTGAGGCGTTTGTGGTGGCTGTACTCAGACAGTTCCTTCTGGTCTCATGCATAGCATATGGTCTGGCGGTCATATGGCAGTCACTGCAGGTGTGGGGAATGAAGCGGGATGACTGGCTGGGAGCTGTTCGTATAAGTGTAAAACAGAAGGCTTACTGGTTGATGCTGCTTGGAGTTCCACTACAGATTATGAGTCATGCGGATATGCTCACAAACGGTTTGATGATGGTGACAATTATAAGTCAGATGGTTATGGCGATGCTGCTGTCTACTGCACAGGCGGGAAGAAGACTTGTAAAGGTTTTTTCATGTCTTTATGTTGGAAGCGTATGTGTGATAGCCTTGTATGGACTTATATTCTGCAGAAATTTTGAACTGCCAACTTCTGAGACGGAGACTAGTACATATCCTGTGGACAATAAGACTTACTTATCACAGATATGGGAGATGACGTCGGAGGCTGAATTTTATAATATGGCTATGTATGGTAAAGGAAGAGATGACGAGTATGGTATGACTGTAATTCCGGGACTTGACTATGCTAAGACGATCAACTGTGAGACGAAGGAGATTGATTGCTGTACCTCCATGACTCCGCAGGGACTTGCGGTTACAGACAAGTACACTTATGTGAGTGCCTACTGCGGGACTAAGAAGCACAGATCTGTAATATTTATGATAGATACTCATACCGGTGAATATGTGAAAACTATAGTTCTTAAAGATACTACTCATGCGGGCGGGCTTGCCTATGATACGATGAATAATGTTTTGTGGGTTTCTTCCTATATGTCAGTAGAAGAAAATGATAAGAGAGTCAGGCATGCATCTATATCATGTTTGACACTTGATGCTCTGGAAGCATATGATCTGGGAGAACTTGGGAAATCAATATCATATAGAAATACCTGTGCTGTGATGTTCCCGGCAACATCATTTATCACGATCTATGACAGGCATATATATGCAGGTTATTGGCAGAAGGATAAGAATAGCTGCAGTGTGGCTGCTAGTTACGAGATAATAAACGGTGGAACTGCCATATCGGACGAGGAGGATGAGGCCTTCTATATTCCAGGAAGAGTTCAGGGTCTTCAGGTGTACCGTGACAAGATTATATTCTCGATATCATATGGATTGGATGAGTCGAAAATAGAAGTATACGATACAAAAAAAGGACAGATTTCCAGCGTAAATTATGGGGCTGAATCTCCAGGACAGGAGTTAAAACTTCCGCAGAAGCTGGAACAGATCTATTCTTACAATGGAAGATTGTATTGTTTATTTGAGTCAGGAAGCTTTGCATACAGGTTGACAGCTCCTGTGTGTATGGATAGAGTTGTGAGTCTTGATGAGTCTGCTCTGGTACAGAGAAGGTAATCGATACGTGCTATGAAATATACAATGTATTGTAGATAGTTTTGTGAATTTACAAGGAGTGGAGGATAATATATGGGAGAAGAATTAAAAAAGGATGGAGAACATATATCTGAGCCGACGGCAGATAATGTGACCAACACGAATACGGGAGATGCGAACAAAATGGGACCAGGAGTCCCACCACCTGGATACACAAATGGAATGGGACCGGGGACTCCGCCGCCGGGATACGCAAATGGAATGGGACCGGGGACCCCACCGCCGGGATACGCAAACAGGATGGGACCGGGAACCCCACCGCCGCCGGGATATATGAATGGTGGGATGGGCGTTCCACCGTATAGGTATAATGCAGCGAGACCGCCACAGAGGAGGAATTCTGCAATATCTGCAGAGCGGTTTAAGATGTTTGGAATACCGGTACTTATATATGCTATAGTAAGTGCTGCGTGCCTATATAATAACTGGTCAAGTATTTTGTCTGCAGTGATGGCAGTGGTGTCGATAGCGTTCATAAGCGTGAATATTTCACGTGGAGAAAAGAAACTTTCAGCAGATATGAAACCGGATATAGGTTCTGTATCAAAAAGCCAGATTAAGCTTATACCGTATTATCTTATTATATTGCTTTTATCCGTAGCAGTGAGTCTTACAGATGAGTCATGTATGATATTTGGCTGTAATGTTGGAATTATACTGATAGAAATTTACGCAGTGATGTCATATTACAATGATACAGAAAATCACGGTATTATTAAAGGAATTATAGCCTTCTTTGAGATGTTCTTCGGAGCTGTTGAATATATGGGTATGCCTTTTTCAGACAGAAGAGCAGAGCGTGAAAAGATGGGAAGAAAACGCAATTCCAAGCTTATATATGTGCTTCTGGGATGTGCAATAGCGCTACCGCTTCTTGTAATTATACTCAACCTGTTGTCATCGGCAGATCCGGTATTTGCAAAAGTTATAAAGGATATATTTGGCAAAATATTCTTTTCATGGGATATTGTGAAGATTGTTTTGTTTGCAGCTGTAATATTTTTCTTTGTATATGGATTTATAGTTAAGGCTGGACGCCGGGATCTTGGAGCAAAAGCACCTAAGGAAGGTACATATGAGCCTGTGATAGGAATAACGATAACGATTGTTCTTTCTGCATTTTATCTTATATTTGCGGTTGTCCAGATAATATATCTTTTCATGAATAGTGCGGGACTTCCGGATGATCTTACATATGCGGAGTATGCCAGACGAGGATTTTTCCAGCTTTTATTCGTGGCAGTCGTAAATATATGTATTGTATTGATATTCAATGATATATTTAGAAAAAGTGTAATGCTGAAGACAGCTCTGGTAGTTATGTGTGTCTGTACCTATATTATGATAGCGTCCTCAGCGGTGAGACTTTCGATGTACATAAAGGAGTATGATCTCACCTATCTCAGAATTAATACGATATGGGCTCTTGTTGTGACAACAATAATAATGACAGGCGTAATGGTGAGTATGTTTTATAGTAGAATGCCGGTTTTCAGGTTTATATTTGTAACAGTTATGATCATGTTTGCGCTATATGCATTTGTGAGGCCGGGAGCAGTGATAGCGAAGTACAATCTTGAGCATGCCAATGGTGATGTGGATCTGAAATATGTCATGGATATAGGAAGTGATGGCGTACCGTATGTTGTAGATTATCTGAGAGATAAAGATGTGTCTGCTGATGATGATTTGAGAGAAGTGTTTGAGAAGTATGGTGATTCCAGTACATATTCTTATTACAGAAGTGAGACTGTCGGGGGCGTCCTCAGTGATATTGTGGAATGTAATGATGATAAGGGATATGTGAGAGGATTCAACTTCTCAAGATACAGAGCTACAAAGATTATTAAAGACTATGTGAGATAACATATATGACGGTTCGATTGAGATTTGTGAAAGCATGGCGTAATATGCAGGAATTTGAGAAAACTCTGTGTAAATATGCAACTGGTGAACCGTTCAGATAAAAAATCCGCCTGCGGGCAGTGTAGGGAAAATATACATATATCTTGAAACCAGATATCTGTATATCGACGATACACGCCGGCAGGCGGTTTTCTTATTAAGTGAAGGAGTTTGTAATGCTGCCCGTTCACTTGATTATGTAAATGCTGATTTAGTCGTCTTCATCAGGAACATAGTGTCTTGAGGTGTAATACTCGAAGATATCCTCTGACTTATCGTAAGGCAGAAACTGTGATCTCTCCCTTACAACCCATTCGTCACCATTGTGAAGAACCTCTCCAAATACGTAACAGTTATTGTGTTTTGCATCTTCACAAGCGCTGAATATGGCGTCCTCACGAACATAAACCTTCTCGGTATGTTTGCATTTGATAAGTGCAAATACGTTTTTGACTTCGGCCAGACACTGTTTGTGAAGATTGCCGTTGTAGATGTAGAGGAAGAGTATGATCCTTCCAACGTTCTCTCCGCGGTCAAGGTAGATCCTCATCTCCTCATCAATTCCTTCTTTTTGTCCGGTTCTGTCGTCTCCCTTGAGAACTACAGAATCACTGCGACTGTATTTGTGACCCCAGAATACGAGTTCCGGATCAGTGCCGTCGTTGTGTTCAACTATGGCAGCAAGATTGAGATCGTAGGTATCTTCAGATGTTGCACTCATGATGTTGTCAAAAGCTATCTTTATTTTTTTCTTGAGGTCGACCTTTTTGGCATCCCAGCCAATGCCGACTGTTAGTTTGTTATCATCTTTTACAACATATTCGTTCATAAAACCCCTCCTTATAAGAAGAATAAAAGTGTATCAATGAAAAATGTAGGTACAAGTATTGCTACAGACCATGCAAGATATCCGACAAATGAAGGCATCTTGATACCATTTTCCTCAGCAATTGATCGTACCATAAAGTTCGGTGCATTGCCGATGTAGGTATTTGCACCCATAAATACTGCACCGCACGAGATAGCCATCAGCATGACCTGTGGTATTACACCCATTGCAGTGCTGAGGCCCTCTGTAAATCCGCTGGAAGCAGCAGTGGTGAAGAATACAAGGTAAGTCGGCGTGTTGTCAAGGAAGCTTGACAGAAGTCCTGTCATCCAGAAGAACTGTGCAGGATGTGTGAGCCCAAGCTCAGATCCACGTGCTTTAAGTATGAGCAGAGCCGGTATCATGGTAATAAATATACCTACGAACAGTATAGCAACCTCCTGTATGGCATCCCATGTAAAGTTGTTGGCTTTACGAACTTTTTTATTTGTAGTCTTGAATGACAGCAATGCTGCTGCAAGCATGATTACTATCTCGATGATCGCAGCCCATGACAGTGTGACACCTTCACAGAAGTTGATTCCCTTTGCAAATACCGGGAACTTCATAGGAAGAACGCCACTAAGTATAACGGCGCCAACTATCATGATAAGGAATATGATGTTATGTGCACCTTTAAGTCTTACAGGTTTTTTGTTTGCCGGGTCAATGACTGGTTTTTCTCGTCCATCTGAGATATCCTTCTTATATGCTCTTGTATCGAGGAAGAAGAATACTGTAAGAAGGATGACAAGATTTACAGCCATGACCTTTATAAGTCTGAGACTCCAAAAGAAGTCAACTCCGTTCATGAATCCCATAAGAAGTGGAGGATCACCTACAGGGGTTAGACATCCACCTATATTGGAAACGAGGAAGATAAAGAATACGATTATCTGTACCTTTCGTCTTCTCCATTTATTTGCCTTTATTATAGGTCTGATCATGAGCATACTGGCACCGGTGGTACCGATCCAGCTTGAGAGCAAAGTACCGATCAGAAGTAACACCACGTTGAGCTTTGGTGTTCCGACCAGATCACCCTCAAGTGATATGTTGCCGGCAACGCAGAACAGCGCAAATAACAGTACGATAAAAGTGAGATAGTCACCTATCATGATTTCCAGCAACTGTTCGCCCATGGTTCCAAAACCGTGGAATATGGCAAAAGGTATTAAAAATAAAAGAGACCAGCCTGCGACAGCCCACTGCTTGTGTTTTTCCCACCATTCACCTGCTATGAGTGGCATAACGGCAATGCACAGAAGCATACAGACAAATGGAATACACCATGTCAGGGGAAGCTGTGCACCGAGTGACTCGGTTTCAGAACCGCTTTCTGCCGCCAGAGCACTTATCCGGGAAATACCAAGAATAGAGATAACTGTACCAAGGCTAAGAAATAGTTTGTTTTTCATCGTTTTTGCCTCCTATTAATTATAATTGAAAAACCTTATCTATGCTAACAAAAATATGGTAAAAATTCAACGAAAAAAAACGAAACTTAACCATTTATTTTCCGCTTGTAAGAGTGTTGTTTTGTGCTTGATTATAAAATTGTTAGCAGGCCGATGGACAATAGATGTTGTATAGCTTGTCATAAATGTGTTAGAATCAAATATAAGGTAAGCAAGGTTGTGAAGACGAAACAGAGGTAATTAGAAAGCTATGGAACATCAGTGGTCAAAGGCATATAAACCAAAAAGAAAAATTTATGTACTCAGATCCCATGAGGCGAATGGGTTTGATGAGTTCTGCGAGGAGAATGGATATGATTGGTACAAGGTATTTGGCAACATATACAGACCTCTTGCGAACAGAGCTCTTTTTTACGTGCCAGAAAAGATGACAGATGCAGGATATTCCCGTCTGTGTGGAGGCGTTGAGATAGGATATAACGATATGGAAGAGCTTCCACGGGGATGTGAGAGCATTACGGTTCCAGCATTTGATGTAGTTGACATCAGGGGATTTGATATATCTCTTATAGAGGACATACCGAGGCTTATGACCACGGCGTATTCATATGCCAAGTTGTATATAGAGACAGAGAAGATGCATGTGGTGTCAAATAACAAACTGCCTTATGTATGTTATATGGAGAGTTCTGACAGCCTTTGTGTTGAGATACCGGTATGGTCCAAGAAGACCAAAACCGAGGAGATGCTTACTCTTGACAATATGAGCAAAAGAGATCTGTACGAGATAGCTTACAGAGAGCCTGCAACAGGACACTATAATTGGACGTGGCTCAAGAGCAAGTTGGAACAGTGTGAATATATAGGACTTGACCAGTTTATATTTGCAAGATTCGATATAAAGGGTTACCGGCTTATAAACAATGTTATGGGACGGGATGTTGCAAAGGAACTTTTCAGATATATATGTGACGCCATGACGAAACAGGATTGGATACTATATTCAGCAAAATGTGAGCGGGATGATTTCGCCATGATAATCAAGTATATGCCTGAGGAGGAAGTGCTCAATAAGCTTTACACCTTCTTTGAGGAGATAGGACAGCTGCCGTCAAATAAGAAGTACAGAATATATTATAGCTGTGGCCTTGTTGTATACGATGAATTTGAGCGTATAAATACTACGATGCGTATTGAAGATATGGCTCAGATGGCTCATCTTCAGTGTATTAAGACGAATGTGAATGAGATAAAAATATATACATCTGAGATGAAGAGGGAATATGTCATGGCGCAGCAGTATAAGCTGGAGCTGCCTGATGCCATAGAGAATGAGGATCTCATGGTGTATCTTCAGCCGAAATATAATCCTCAGAATGATAAGCTGACAGGAGCCGAGGCACTGATAAGATGGTTCTATAAAGGCGGAGATATATTATCACCTAAGCATTTCGTACCACAGTTTGAGGCGGATGGTACTATAGATATCATTGACAGGTATGTACTGAGAAAGGTGTGCAAGAAGTTCAAAGAGTGGAAGGAACTCGGTTACCCGTTGTTTCCTATATCCTGTAATCTTTCCAGACACCAGATATCCAGGCCAGACCTCATATATGTTCTGTGCGATATAGTTGATGAGTATGGTGTTGACCATTCATTAATAGATTTTGAGATAACAGAGAGTGCGGACTTTGCAGATGTCCAGTATCTTATCAAAGTGTTGAATGAGTTAAAGGATAATGGATTCAGGATTTCAATGGATGATTTTGGAACTGGTTATTCGAGTATGGCACTCTTAAAGGATATGCCGCTTGACATCATCAAGATAGATAAAAGCTTTATTGATGGCATAGCTACAGGTGAGCCGAACAACAAAGATATGCTCATGACTCAGGATATATTGACTATGGCAAGACATTTGGGAATTAAGAGTCTTGCGGAGGGCGTTGAGACATTTGAGCAGAAAGAGTATCTTAGAGAGTGGGGCTGCCACTATATACAGGGATACTATTACAGCAAACCTATACCGATAACGGGATATGAATATCTTCTGAAAAAGATAGTTCTCGGACAGGACTGATAATTGAATATAGATACTATTTACAGATAATAAAACTCCCGGACAACGTGGACGATGATATTTCGGAAAGGCGTGATATCAAAGCTGGCAATGTCCGGGAATTTTTTAGATTATATTTTGATTATAAATAAACCGTGATTGTTTATGTGGTGTTATGTGTTGTATATTTAAAGAAAAACATATACATAATGTACAATCACGATATACATGTTAAACAATCTGATAATAAAATTATCAAGAATAATTCCCAATAGTGTTGACATATGAAATTTTTTTAGTATAATAGATGATAGTTGATAAATAAACATCAACAAAGGAATAATAGTTCAAAAGAATAAATGGCTGATGTGATGGCCAGATTATAAAAATAAGAAAAGGAGAATTTAATTATGGCAAAGTTTGTATGTACAGTATGTGGTTATATCTATGAAGGAGAGCAGGCACCAGCTGAGTGTCCAATCTGTCACGCAGGTGCAGATAAGTTCAAGAAGGTTGAGGGCGAGCTCACACTTGCAGCAGAGCATGAGTTCGGTGTATATGCAGAGACAGTTAAGAACAATCCTGAGATCAGCGATGAGGACAAGAAGTATATCTTTGACCAGCTCAAGGCTAATTTTGAGGGCGAGTGCTCTGAGGTTGGAATGTACCTCTGCATGGCTCGTGTAGCACATCGTGAGGGATATCCTGAGATCGGTCTCTACTGGGAGAAGGCAGCATATGAGGAGGCTGAGCATGCAGCAAAGTTTGCAGAGATGCTTGGCTCAGATCTTGAGCAGAACATGACAGCTTCAACAGAGAAGAACCTTGCATGGAGAGTTGACTGCGAGTTCGGTGCAACAGCTGGTAAGGTTGATCTTGCGAAATGCGCAAAGAAGAACAATCTGGATGCTATACATGATACAGTTCATGAGATGGCAAGAGACGAGGCTAGACATGGCAAGGCTCTGAAGGGACTTCTTGACAGATACTTTGGAAAGTAGGATATAGAAGCATAAAAGAAGAAGGCATATGCGGATCATATTGATTATGATCTGTATATGCCTTATTTTTGTATTGTCTATATCGTCGTCCTAGTCGTCGCTTTTGAGAGTGAATGAGGATGATGGGGTTGCTGTGTCTGTAGCGCCATATGTTGTTGTATCAGTGGTCTGCTGCTCATCTGCAGCTGGCTGCTGCGAATAGAAAGGATCACTGTGATACACATCACCTGTTGCGTTGATACCATTGAAATCACCACTGCCATCGTAGTATGCTGTTCCGGCCGGCTGGGCAGGAGCGCTGATATGGTTCTTGCTTCTTGTTGCCTTGAATACCATGAACACTGCGACGAGGACGAATATAAGTCCGAGCACAATGTTGAATATGTAGTCTGATGAATCGACCATCTCTATATAATAAGGGAAGGTCTCAGCCTTGGCGCTGGCATAATCCTCGCTGGTTGCTGTATAGCCATAGTAGCTTGCGTACATGTCAACGTAGCTTGTTATATAATCATCGAGGAAGCCCTGAACCTTGCTGCTGTTCTTGCGGATAACTCCGGTTATCTCGATAGGTGGTGCATCATCCTGTGTGGAGATTGCATCGAACTTATCGTTATCGCTCTTGGATATGGATATTCCGATCCATCTTGCAGTGTCATTGTCTGATCCATCTGCATTCTTGTCACATATATCTACAAGATAATAGTAGCCGTCTGTCTTGGTGACAATGTGGTTATATGTAGTAGTTTTTTCGATATATGCACCGTAACCATATGATATGGTTCCCTCTACATATACACCCGGTTTGATCTCTGACGGATCACAGGTTGTTACATTGAGCAGTGTGCCGTGCAAACCGATAAAAGTACGTATACCCAGGAATAACAGAACTATTCCAAAGATTCCGAATATGACTGCAGTTACAATTGGATTTCCCTTTTTCCTTTGTCTTGCCATGATAATTTACCTCTCTTTTTCATGTGTTTAGCCCCTGTTAGTTACCTCATTTTTACATTACAGGTAAAAAAAGGATATTTCAAGCTAAAAAAGTAATTTATGTAAAACAATCTATTTTTTTATGCTATACTCATGCAGGAGGTGCGAGAATTATGGCAAGAAGCTCTAAGAAGAAAAAGAAAAAATACATATATATAGTACCGGTCATTCTGTGGATGACATTTATATTCTATATGTCTGCCAAAACAGGAGAGGGATCATCTGCTGTCAGCAATCCGATAACTGATCTGATAGTGGATATATTTCAGAGAGTGAGACACGATACAGCACCGGCAGTTGACCGTATGACAGGCGTGGTCGAGGTGATGGTCAGAAAAGGTGCCCATATGACAGAGTATGGAATTCTTATGGCGTTGCTTGTTCTTGCGGTGAAGAAAACCTGCGGAAAGATATCTGCAGGATGGACATATGTGTGGTCTGCGGCTATAACATTTGCCTATGCGTGTTCAGATGAGATACATCAGTTGTTTGTTGCCGACAGGGCAGGGAAGGGAACAGATGTGCTTATAGATATGTGTGGAGCGGTGATAGCTCTGCTCATCATATCAGGTATGAAAAGTACAAGGGGAAGAATAGTTACAGGATTTCTAATTGGATTATTATTGGCTGCCGGGGCGATGTTCTTGTTTTTGTGGCCATTTTAAATATGGATTTAGTCACGGGGAAACTTGAATTAGATTGTTGCAGATGGTATATTAAAAAAGACTATGAACATCAGGTTACAGCTGATGACTGACTGGAGGATACGTGATGACTTTATCAGATGTTAGAAAGAACATAGACAGAGTCGATAAGGAGATCAAGCAGCTTTTTAAAGAGAGGATGATGCTTGCAGACAAGGTGGCTCGGGTGAAGGCTGAGACAGATGATGATATATATAAGCCAGACCGCGAGGAGACCATCATATCCAATCTTACAGGAGATGTTGATGATGATATCAAGATGGAATACACTGCTCTTATCAAGAGGATTATGGAGATAAGCAGAAAGTATCAGTATGGAAGGACCCTGGAGCTTCGTAACTGCCTGAATGTGGACTATGAAGAGAACGAGCCGGAGATAGATGCTGTGGCTATGATAAAGCCTGAGCTTTATATATGTCAGGGCTGTTCGAGGGATAAGGTAGTGGCGGTTGATTCGTATGATGATGTGTATGAACTTATAAAGTCCGGGAAGGTAGATGCCGGAATGGGTATACTTGAGGATATCAGCTATGGTGTGTCGGACGCCCTTCATGAGGTGCTTACCAACAACAGATTATATATATATAGATGTAATGTGGTGAATGAGAATGGACATAATAAAAAAGTCGTGACATTTACTGATCATCTTATAGTTGAGGAGAATCACAACAGGCTGAAGGTTATGTTCGTGTGCAAGAACAGGAGCGGAAGTCTGAGCAGTGTGCTTTCGATGATCTCAGATTATGGAGTGAACCTCACTGAGATACACTCGGCTCCGAACAGACAGGAGCATTGGAACTATAGATTCTATGTTGAATTATCAGCGAACTTCCTGAAAAAAGATATACAAGCGCTGGTGTTCCAGCTTATGAATGAGACTGAGGAGTTTACCATCTTGGGCAGCTATGCCTGCGATGAGGAGACGTTCTAGATAATTTAATTTGGATTATATATTTTAGATTATATATTTTAGATTGCATATTTTGGATTACATATTAAAATACTTTGTTCATATTGAGCAGTGATATTCATATATAGCGATGTCAATATATAAAGTCGATATATAAATATGAAATAAGAAAATACATTTTAAGGAGAAAATATCATGATAGACAAGTTAGTAAAAAACATTCAGAAGACAAATGCACCTATAGTAGTGGGTCTTGATCCTATGCTTAACTATGTGCCAGAGCATATCCAGAAGGCTGCATTTGCAGAGTATGGAGAGACACTCGAGGGTGCTGCTGAGGCTATATGGCAGTTCAACAAGGGAATAGTTGATGCAACATATGACCTCATTCCTGCGGTTAAGCCACAGATAGCTATGTACGAGCAGTTCGGAATCGAAGGACTCAAGGCATTCAAGAAGACTGTTGATTACTGCAAGGAGAAGGGACTTGTCGTTATCGGAGATATAAAGAGAGGCGATATAGGTTCAACATCTACAGCATATGCGATTGGTCATATCGGAAAGGTACAGGTAGGAAGTAAGACATATGCCGGATTTGATGAGGATTTCATTACAGTGAACCCATACCTTGGAACAGACGGTGTTAAGCCATTTGTGGATGTGTGCAAGGAAGAGAACAAGGGTATATTCGTTCTCGTCAAGACATCGAATCCATCATCAGGCGAATTTCAGGACAGACTTGTGGATGGTCGTCCACTGTATGAGATAGTTGGTGAGATGGTTGACAAGTGGGGCAGCGATGTTGTAGGTGAGTCTGGCTATTCAGCAGTTGGAGCGGTTGTCGGTGCAACGTATCCTGAGATGGGCAAGGTGCTCAGAAAGATTATGCCAAAGTCATTTATCCTTGTACCTGGTTATGGAGCACAGGGCGGTAAGGCTGCAGACCTTGTACACTACTTCAATGAAGACAGACTTGGTGCGATCGTCAATTCATCAAGAGGAATAATTGCAGCTTATAAGCAGGACAAGTATGCACAGTTTGGCGCAGAGAACTACGCTGATGCTTCAAGACAGGCAGTAGTTGACATGATCGAGGATATCAACGGCGCACTCGATGCATAAGAGAGATAGAGCGTGTTTGTGGACTTGGCAGGATTATATATGTTAAACAGATCTGATATACCTGGCCCGCAGAACACTGATAATAAAGAGATGATGGAGGAAGACTATGGGCAAACTTAAGATGACAGCAAAGGTGGTCAGCCAGGAGACTCTTGCCATTGACGTATACAGTCTGGTGCTTGAGGCACCTGAGATAGCTGTACAGGCTATAGCAGGACAGTTTGTGTCTGTGTACACTCATGATGGCAGCAAGATGCTCCCGAGACCTATCAGCCTCTGTGGCATAGACAGGGAGAAGGGTACACTTCGCCTTGTGTACAGAGTGGTTGGATTTGGAACAAAGGAGTTTTCTCAGCTTGTGGCAGGCGATACCGTGGATATATTGGGACCTCTTGGAAATGGTTTCATGAAGTCGGACAAGAAGGCGATCCTGATAGGCGGCGGTATAGGAATCCCACCTATGCTTCAGCTTGCAAAGGAGCTTGATTGCGAGAAGTCGGTTGTACTCGGATACAGGGACGAAATCTTTCTTAACGAAGAGTTTGAGCCGTACGCACACGTGTACATGTCATCTGAGGATGGACAGCACGGTGTGAAGGGCAATGTAATAGATGCCATAAAGGAATACGGCGTGGACGGTGCTGTCATATATGCATGTGGTCCGACCCCTATGCTTCGTGGAATCAAGGCTTACGCCATGGAGAAGGGCATTGAGTGCCAGATATCCATGGAGGAGAAGATGGCGTGTGGTGTGGGCGCATGTCTCGCATGCGTATGCAAGACTAAGGATATAGACGAGCACTCACAGGTGCACAACAGAAGAATATGCAAGGACGGTCCTGTATTCTATGCAGAGGAGGTGGAGCTGTAATGTCAGATAAGATCAATATGTCAGTGGATATAGCGGGTGTTACACTAAAGAACCCGATAACAGTTGCATCAGGAACATTTGGCTCAGGTATGGAGTACAGCGAGTTCGTGGATCTTTCACAGCTCGGTGCAGTGACCACCAAGGGTGTTGCAAATGTGCCTTGGCCGGGCAATCCTACACCTCGTATAGCGGAGACCTATGGCGGAATGATGAATGCCATAGGACTTCAGAACCCGGGGATAGATGTGTTCAAGAAGAGGGATATTCCATTTCTCAGAGATTACGATACAAAGATCATTGTCAACGTGTGTGGAAAATCCAAGGAGGACTATGTTGATTGCGTTGAGAAGCTGGGGGACTGTGATGTCGATCTGCTTGAGATCAACGTGTCATGTCCGAATGTCAAAGAGGGCGGAATCGCATTTGGCCAGCAGCCGGATGCTCTCTATGATATAACCAAGGCGGTTAAGGCAGCGGCAAAGCAGCCTATCATCATGAAGCTGAGTCCTAATGTCACAGATATAACCGAGATGGCAAGAGCGGCTGAGGCAGGCGGTGCTGATGCGGTATCACTTATCAACACACTGACAGGTATGAAGATAGATGTGAACAGAAGGACATTTGCGGTTGCGAATAAGACAGCTGGTGTGTCAGGCCCTGCGATCCATCCGATAGCAGTGCGTATGGTATACCAGGTAGCAAATGCGATAAAGCTTCCGATCATCGGAATGGGCGGAGTTGCAACAACAGAGGATGCCCTTGAGATGATCATGGTTGGAGCAAGTGCGGTTGCTGTTGGTACAGCGAACTTCCACAATCCATATGCGACAGTTGAGATAATCAAAGGCATAGAAGAGTATATGAATAAGAATTCCATCAGCGATATACATGAACTTATCGGCTGCGTGAAGTGAATTTATGCATGATGTGATAATTTATATTATGTGATCTGGCACGGCAATCTGGAATGGCAATCTGCTGTAATCTGGCATAAATAATTGTCTGGTTGAAAAATTACATATTCGATGATATACTTTGTGAGATTGAGATTCTGATATAAGATAGTTTTGTATTGGAACCCAGATTGCAGTGTTGAAAACGAAAAAGAGGCTTAAACAGGAGGATTCAGAGTTATGGAACAGTACAAGAAGGAATTTATCGAGTTTATGATCGATTGTAACGTACTCAAGTTTGGAGATTTCGTTACCAAGAGTGGCAGAAAGACACCATTTTTTGTAAATACAGGTTTCTATAGAACAGGAGCACAGCTCAAGAGACTTGGTGAGTACTATGCAGAGGCTATCAACGCTGAGTTCGGACTTGATTTCGATGTATTATTTGGACCTGCATATAAGGGAATCCCTCTTACAGTTGCGACTACTATGTCCATCGCTGAGATGTATGACGAGGACATCAAGTATTGTTCAAACAGAAAAGAGGTAAAGGATCACGGAGATAAGGGAATCCTGCTTGGAAGTCCTATCGAGGATGGAGACAAGGTCGTTATTATCGAGGATGTAACAACAGCCGGAACATCTATCCAGGAGACACTTCCTATCATCAAGGCCCAGGGCGATGTGGATGTTATGGGACTTGTCGTTTCTGTTGACAGAATGGAGAGAGGTCAGGGAGAGAAGAGTGCTCTCACTGAGATTGAAGAGAATTATGGCATTAAGACAACAGCTATCGTTACCATGGCAGAGGTTGTTGAACATCTGTACAACAAGGAGTATAAGGGCAGAGTTATAATTGATGACACATTAAAGGCTGCAATAGATGCATACTATGACAAGTATGGCGTAAAGTAGATGTAAACTATCTTAAATTGTTGTAAAAAGTCGAACAATATTATATAAATAAAGGTGTGGTTTATACCATACCTTTATTTTATGTCATCAAGGAGAAAATGCGTAATGGGAAAGCTGTTTAGTGCTGTGAAAGGGGATGTACAGGAGTATTTTGGCAGGTGGTCAGGATGGATTCTTTTTACTGCGTTGATTCTGTATTATGAGATGCTGTTTCATGGGATGAACTTTGATATCACAGATGGAAATATATGGGCTATACTTGCATTTTCTCTGGTGGCTGGCGGAGTGTGTGGCCTTATTACAGGAATATTTATACCAGTAGTGAACAAGATAATCGCGACCGTTCTTACTTTATTTATTGGGATTTTGTTTATTGCTCAATATGTGTATCATTCAGTGTTCAACAATTATCTGTCTTTGGTGGGTACACTTAAGTTTGGAAATCAGGCTGCTGACAATGCGGATACTGTGCTGGGCAATATCAAGTCGGAGTTGCTTGACATTATCATGCTGGCTGTCCCTATTCTTATCTCAATCATATGTATCTGGGTATTCCTTTCATTTGAGCGCAGAAGATGGTGGATGAATCTTATAAGCCTTGCAGGCGTATCTGTCATATATGTGGCGGTTATATTTGTGATGTGGGCTCTTGATTCGGATGTATACAGTGATTATAAGGTATATAAGCAGTATACCTCTGTTGATCTGGCAGTGGAAAAACTAGGTGTCATGGAGAGTCTTGTCATAGATATCAGAGAAGGCATTGGTGGAAGCAGTAAGACAAAAGGAAATATAAATTTTGCTTCAGGCGGGGAAGTAGATATAGATACTGCCCTGGCACAGACTGATACAGAGCAGTCTGTCAGCACGGGAGAGCATACAACTCAGGAGAATACTACAGAGGAGATAGTGAAGATAGATACGTCGCCGAATGTCCTTGATATAGATTTTGATGCCTTAAATGAACTGGCGGGAAGTGATGCGGTGGCGTCCCTTTCAGAGTATTTTAAGAATCTCACCCCTACGAACAAGAATGAGTACACGGGGATGTTCAAGGGATATAATGTCATATGGATAACTGCGGAGGGATATACCGGATATGCTTTTGAATCCGGATTATTTCCTACATTGTCCAAGCTTACAAATGAGGGCTTCGTATTTGAAAATTATTACCAGCCGCTCTGGTATGGCTCTACGCTTGGCGGCGAGTATGCAAATCTTATGGGAAGTCCTACAAAAAACGGTGGGTATCTTAGTATGTGCCGCGCCGCTGACAATGAGAATGGAATGCTGTTTTCAATGGGCAATACACTGAAGAGACTCGGTTACAACTGCTATGCGTTCCATGACAATGATTATACATATTATGACAGAGATATCACACATCCTGCCCTGGGATATGAGTGGATAGCCAGCGGCAACGGACTGGAATACCAGACTGATGAGGATGGACAGGATATGTGGCCACAGTCGGATCTGGTCATGCTTGATGAGACATTTGATAAGTATTCAGCGGATGAACCATTCCATCTGTATTATCTCACAGTCAGCGGACACGTCCCTTATGGATATGGTTCGGCAAATGCCATGGCAGAGAAGAACAAAGAGGTTGTGGCCGGTCTTAATTACACTGACACGACAAAGGCATATCTTGCCTCACAGTATGAGATGGAGAAGATGCTTGAGGAGCTTATGGACAAGCTTGAGAAGAAAAATCTTCTTGATAAAACTGTTATAGTTCTTGCAGGGGATCATGTGCCATATGATAATATGGAGGTGGTGGATGAACTTGCAGGAACCACATTTGGAAGCGGTCTGGAAGCTTACAGGAGCAAGCTTGTTATATGGTCGGGATCCATGGAGGAGCCTGTAAAGGTTGATAAGGTATGCAGCAGTATAGATATTCTGCCGACCATGCTTAATCTGATGGGAGCAGACTATGATTCCAGACTGATAATTGGAAGGGATATATTGTCTACGGGTGCGGGACTTGTTCTGTTCCCGGACAGAAGCTATATCACGGATGCGTATGAGTACAATGCGGCAACAGATGAGATACGCGGCAGTGTAAGTCAGGAGACTTTAGATGCCATGCAGCTATATGTGGCAGACAAATTTACTGCCGCAGACAACATAACAGAAACCGGATATTACAGCTATGTCGCACAGTATTTGGGATGGAACAATTTAGATGATTGAAAATATTTATCATATAATGTGTGGCATTTATATACAAAACGTATTATAGTATTCGTGGAATAAATCATAAATACAGGAAAGAGGTTAATTATGAAACTTGGCAGAAATGATGTGTGTTGGTGCGGCAGTGGCAGGAAATATAAGACATGCCATCTTGCTCTTGATGATAAGCTTGAGGATATGAAAAACAGGGGATTCAAGATTCCTACACATGCTATGATAAAGAATGCAGAGCAGATAGAGGGTATCAGAGAAGCTTCAAGGGTGAACACAATGGTTCTTGACTATATCACTCCATTTGTCAAAATAGGTGTATCTACCAGGGAGCTTGATGACCTTATATATAATTACACAAAATCCATAGATGCCATACCAGCCTGTCTTGGATACGAGGGTTATCCTAAGAGTGTATGTATCTCGGTAAATGATGTTGTATGCCATGGAATACCTAGTGACGATATCATCCTTCAGGATGGAGATATAGTGAATATCGACTGTACAACACAGTATAAGGGATATTTTGGGGATTCATCGAGAATGTTCATGCTTGGAGACGTTGATCCTGCATGGAAGAAGCTTGTTGAAGATACCAAGAAGGCTCTTGATATAGGAGTAGAGGTTTGCAGCAAGCCTTATGTGACGATCGGAGATATAGGATATGCCATAAATAAATTCGCAAAGGAACAGGGATATTCTGTTGTAAGGGAGATCGGCGGACATGGTGTTGGACTTGAGATACATGAGGAACCATATGTGAGTCATATCGGACAACCTGGAAAGGATTATGTTCTGGCTCCGGGCATGGTATTTACCATCGAGCCTATGATAAATATGGGAGGCCCTGATGTATATCAGGATGCTGATGATGGATGGACTATCTACACAGAGGATGGATCACCATCAGCGCAGTGGGAGTACACACTGGTTATGACGGACCATGGTGTTGAGATCCTGGCTCATTAGCCTGCCATGTGAGTACATGTAAATAGTTAATGAAAAGTCGGAGATTTATAACTATCAGGTTATAAAATGGATTAGAGTTTATAAAGAAAACAGGTAATTATCCAACATGCAGTATGCTGGATGATTACCTGTTTTTTATGGTTAATATTAATTTACAGCTTTTGAACTAAAGGAATTCTATTTTGCAAGAATGCCGAGTACTTCGTTGCTTCGTGCGATGAATTTGGTCATTGCATCGGCTGAAAGCGGACGGTTGGCAAGTACAGCCAGATCATACAGCTGGCAGCAGATTGTTGCTGTGTTCTCACCGTCAGGATTGTCGAGTACATACTTAACAAGCTTGTTGTTGCTGTTGAGGATAAGAGTCTCACCTTCACCCTGTCCAAACATGGATGGATCCATGCCTGCCATACCATACATCTTCATCATCTCCTGCATACGTCTTGTCTCCTCAGGCTGCGTCAGGATAGAAGAGGTGTTCTCATCTTTCAGGGATTCAACCTTTACATTCAGATTCTTTATATCAAGAGCTTTCTCGAATGTGGCTGTGAGTTTATCCTTGTATTCCTTAGCGGTCTCCTCTGACAATTCCTCACCTACGAAGTTGTCTGAGAGTTCTGCGTCTATTCTGTAGAAGTGAACATTCTCGTTCTTCTGCTCAAGAAGTGTGATGAATGGACTGTCTATTGTCTGAGTCATGATCAGGGCATCCATTCCCTCGTTCTTGAACATGTTGATATACTGTGACTGAGCCTGCTCGTCAGTTACATAGAATACCTTGTTCTCATATTTCTCTTTTCCTGCCTCAAGATATTCAGGAAGTGTGACATATTTGCCTTCCAGATTTTTGTAGATGCAGTAGTCCTTCATCTTGTCAAGGAACTTAAGATCCTTCAGACAGCCAAACTTGATAAATGGATTGATGTCGTCCCAATACTTTTCATAGTCCTCTCTGTGAACCTTGTACATGCCTGAAAGCTTATCGGCAACCTTCTTGGTGATGTAGTCAGAAATCTTCTTTACAAATCCATCGTTCTGAAGTGCACTACGGGACACGTTCAGCGGAAGATCAGGGCAGTCGATACATCCCTTAAGCAGCATGAGGAATTCTGGTATAACTTCCTTGATGTTATCAGCGACAAATACCTGGTTGTTGTACAGCTTGATGGTTCCCTCAAGGTTGTCATACTGCGTGTTGATCTTAGGGAAGTACAGGATACCCTTAAGGTTGAATGGATAATCCATGTTCAAATGTATCCAGAACAGAGGCTCCTTGTAATCGTGGAAAACCTTTCTGTAGAATTCTTTGTACTCATCATCAGTGCAATCGTTTGGATGCTTTGCCCACAGAGGGGTAGTGGTGTTAAGAGGTTTAGGAGCTTCAGGCTTCTTCTCGTCTTTCTTTTCTTCACTATTTGCATCCTTGGCGCCGTCATCAGAATCCTTCGCATCAGTGGTCTTGCTGTCTGTGGTGGTTTCAGCGTCGTTTGCTTTTTCATCGACTTCCTTTGCATCTACATCAACAGTGGCATCCTTAGGATCTTCCTTTGGAGCATCAGCGTTGGTGTAGTAGATCTCAACAGGCATGAATGAACAGTATTTGTCTATCACCTCTTTGATTCTATATTCATTTGCGAATTCATAACTGTCCTCGTTCAGGTAGAGGGTGATAGTTGTACCACGGTCAGCTTTTACGCATTTCTTCATGGAGTATTCAAGACCGTCCTTGCACTCCCAGTAGACAGCATCTTCATCTTCTTTATATGATTTTGTCTCTATTGTAACCTTGTCTGCGACCATAAATGCTGAGTAGAAACCGAGTCCGAAGTGACCGATGATCTGTTCCTCTGTTGCCTTGTCCTTGTACTGCTCAAGGAATGCCTCAGCTCCAGAGAATGCGATCTGGTTGATATACTTCTCAACTTCCTCCTCTGTCATACCGATACCGTTATCGGTGAAGGTTATCGTCTTGTCGTTGGCGCTTGTGGTTACATCGATGCGGTAAGGCTCGTCAGGTTCGTCAAACTCGCCCATGAGAGACAGCTTTTTAAGCTTTGTTACGGCATCACAGCCATTTGATATAAGTTCCCTGACAAATATGTCATGGTCTGAATAAAGCCATTTCTTGATGACAGGGAAAATGTTTTCACTATTGATTGATAAATTTCCGTTTTTCATATCGTATACATCTCCTTGAAATTAGTGTGATATTGATTTAATGATGTGTCATCCCCTATTTGTGTGCGATGTCATAATAGAAATGTACACTGACACATCAAGCTAAAAAGTATGATAAATCAGAGGAGAGGTAAAGTCAAGAAAAAATTAGCACTCAAATAAAATGAGTGCTAACAAGAACTCCGCGCAAGCCTTCCTTTAGCTGCTGCCTATGAAAATAAAAAAGTCTGAGCAGATAAAAACTCAGACTTCTTTAATATATTCATAAATGAAGTGTTTAGTTGTCGGTAAAATATATGCCGGCTTTCTTCAGAAACTCCCGTATCTCTGCGTCCCATACATGTTCAAGGGTTTTGTCCATGGTAAAAATGTTCTGGGTTGCCATGGAAGTGAGCTGTATGCTCATTCCGTCATAATAGATATTGAGTGTGAGGTTGGCAACGTCAGAGACGGGGATCGTGAGGTGGTTCTTCTCAAGCATATCTATGATATCTTGCTGCGAGAGCACCAGTACGATCTTGAAACTAAGCGGAAGTTTCTTTCCTCGGATCACATTGTATACGTGGGTTCTGAGATTTTCCCAGGTCGTATATGATGTAGAGGTCATTGACTCTAGTTCTTCCTTATCATAGAAATCCTTGTTTATTCTTCCGTCAAAGCTGTATGTGATGCCGCTTTTTACAAATGCCTCCATGGCGAGAAAGTGGTCAAATGTATTTTCCATGAGAAGTTTCTTTACGAAATCTCTAGTTTCTGTGATAGTAATATCTAACATTGAATTTCTCCTGTTTCGAATGGTTAATTCCTGGATTGGTATATCGTTGAATTTGTATATTGCTGTTTGTATATAGAGTATAACAGTGGGAATAGTCAAAATCAATTATGTGTGAATTTATTTGAAATTTTTATTCGGATTTTATAGAACTGAATTATAGAGGTGAATTATAGAGGTGAATTATAGAGGTGAATTATTGAAGTGGATTATTGAAGTGGATTATTGAAGTGAATTATAGAACTGAGTTATAAACGTGGATTATAAACACGGATTATAAAAGCGGATTCATAGAAAAATGAAATCGTTGACAAAGCCAACATCCCCACATATACTAGACTAGAAAGGCTTTGAACAGGGAGAGTAGCCACATTCAGAAGATTCAGAGAGACTGTGCCATCGGCTGTGAGCATGGTTATCGGAGATGGGGTGAAGTGCATCTGGGAGCTTGCCAGGGGAAATTAATTATGTATTATGGATTTGCTATAATAGAGTATTCTGGCACGTGTGTGGAACGTTATACCTATAAAAAGTGGGATTATGTGAAGATGTGAATATGATTCAGATCTTGATATATCCAATTAGAGTGGAACCGCGGAGATAATATACGCAGACAATATATGTTATATAATTTACTTTATATAATGTACGCGATATAATACTTCGTCTCTATATGCATATCATATGTGTATTGGGACGGAGTTTTTTTGTTTACAGTCCCATTTGCCGATTACATCTACTGGTTGTATACGGCAGAAAAAAATTAACTGAAGTATTTTAAGCAAGGAAATGTTTATAGAAAGGACGATATATTTTATGAAGATTTTAAACACGCTCACGAGAAGAAAAGAAGAGTTTAAGCCGATCAATGAGGGCAAGGTCGGAATATATGTATGTGGACCTACGGTGTATGACTATATCCATATAGGAAATGCCAGACCTATGATAGTGTTTGACACTCTCAGGAGATATCTTGAGTACAAGGGATATGAGGTCAATTATGTATCGAATTTCACTGATGTTGATGATAAGATTATCAAGCGTGCCAATGCGGAGGGCGTGGATGCCAGCGTTATATCGGAGAGATATATCGCAGAGGTCAAGAAGGATATGGCAGCGCTCAATGTCCGCGAGGCGACGACACATCCAAAGGCTACCGAAGAGATACCTGATATGATAGAGATGGTCAAGACGCTCATAGAGAAGGACTATGCATATGAGGTGAATGGAACAGTATATTTCAGAACAAGAAAGTTCAAGGACTATGGCAAGCTTTCAAAGAAGAACATAGACGACCTTCGTTCAGGCAACAGAGATCTTCTCGTATCCGGAGTTGATGAGAAGGAAGATCCACTTGATTTCGTTCTCTGGAAACCTAAGAAAGAGGGAGAGCCATCATGGCCATCACCATGGGGTGACGGAAGACCTGGCTGGCATCTTGAGTGCTCTGTTATGTCCAAGAAGTATATCGGTGATGTCATAGATATACATGCCGGCGGTGAGGATCTTATATTCCCACATCATGAGAACGAGATAGCCCAGAGTGAGGCTGCAAATGGCACGGAATTTGCAAGATACTGGATGCACAATGGTTTCCTCAAGATTAACAATGAGAAGATGTCCAAGTCCCTTGGCAATTTCTTCACAGTCAGGGAGATTGCCGAGAAGTATCCTCTTCAGGTTATCAGATTCTTCATGCTGTCAGCACACTACAGAAGTCCTCTCAACTTCTCAGCGGAGCTTGTCGAGGCTTCAAAGAATGGACTTGAGAGAATACTCACAGCAGTAGATAGACTAAAGTCAATAAATGGTACAGACGGTGAAGTGGATAAGGCAGCAGCTGATGAGATGGATGCATTTGTAAAGAAATATGAGGATGCCATGGATGACGACCTCAACACTGCGGATGCAATATCAGTTATATTCGAGCTTGTAAAGTATGCAAATGTAAATGTGACCGAGGAGTCATCAAAGGCCACAGTGGAGCTTGTACTTAATACCATAGAAAAACTCTGTGACATACTTGGAATCATCACCGAGAAGAAAGAGGAGATTCTTGATTCTGATATAGAGGCTCTTATCGAGGAGAGACAGGCGGCAAGAAAGTCAAAGAACTTTGCAAGAGCAGATGAGATCCGTGATCAGCTCAGCAGCATGGGAATCATCCTTGAGGATACAAGAGAGGGCGTAAAATGGAAAAGAGCATAGACAGTTATTTCACTGATATACTAGGAGTGACGTACACAAATCCCAGAGAGTATTCGCCGCTGTCCTTGGCATATATAGGCGACAGTGTGTTTGATCTTCTCATAAAGACACTTGCGGTCACGAAGGACAATAAGCAGGCGTACAAATATCACAAAGAAGTCAGCCAGAAGGTTAAGGCTGAAGCACAGGCGGGATATATCATTTATCTGCTTGACAATGGACTTCTAACCGATGATGAGGAGTGGATATACAAGAGAGGAAGAAATACAAAGACACATTCCACAGCCAAGAATGCCACGGTTGGACAGTACCGTATGGCGACCGGATTTGAGTGCCTTATAGGATATCTTTATCTCGATAAGCAGTATGACAGGATGTTTGAGATCACGAAATTGATACTGTCAATGCCAGATGCTGATGATAACAAAGAGAATGCTGCAGAGATACATACAGGAAAAAAGACAGAAACAAGCAGTGAGACAGATGTAGACACGGCCATAGAGACAGATAAATATGAAGAAGACACTGTGACGATGGATGGAGAGTAATATGAGCAGAGAATTTGAGAACAACAATGTAAATGGAAATGATGAGGAGGCATTTGTCATAGAGGGAAGAAATGCAGTGCTTGAGGCTTTCAGATCAGGAAAGACCATAGATAAGCTGTATGTTCTTGACGGATGCAGAGATGGCGTGGTGAACAGCATAGTTAGAGAGGCAAAGAAGCAGGACACTGTGATAAACTATCTCTCAAAGGATAAGTTAAATCAGATGTCACAGGCAGGGAAACATCAGGGTGTTATCGCCCACGCTGCTGCCTACAAGTATGCTGAGATAGAGGATATGTTTGCACTTGCAGAGAGCAGAGGAGAGGATCCATTTTTCTTCATACTTGATGAGATTGAGGATCCACATAACCTCGGTGCGATCATAAGAACAGCAAATTTGTGTGGCGCACATGGAGTCATAATTCCAAAGAGACGTGCAGTCGGCATAACAGCCACCGTCGTAAAGGCATCGGCAGGTGCCATCAACTACACACCTGTTGCTAAGGTTACAAATATCAGCAAGACCATAGAGGAGCTTAAAGAGCGTGGTATGTGGTTTGCGTGTGCCGATATGGATGGAGAACTCATGTATAACTGCAACCTCACAGGCTCTCTCGGACTTGTGATCGGAAATGAGGGCAGCGGTGTGAGCAGACTGGTCAAGGAGAAATGCGATTATGTTGTGTCCGTTCCTATGAAGGGTGATATCGATTCACTTAACGCATCTGTTGCAGCAGGAGTTCTGGCTTATGAGGTTGTCAGACAGAGGTTAAAGAAATAAAGGTAGGGATATGTATTCAGATTTATCAGATAACGAACTGCTGGAACTAATAAATAAAGAGAAGAATAACGACGCCATGGAGACGCTCATCAAACGGTTTGGTCCTCTTGTTACCAGACAGAGCAGAAGTCTGTACATCATAGGTGCTGATGAGGAGGATTTGATCCAGGAGGGTATGATAGGCCTTGTAAAAGCTGTCAATGATTACAAAGCCGATAAGGGAGCGTCATTTAAGACATTTGCCTTCATGTGTGTGAGAAGACAGATGCTCACGGCCATCAACAATTCAAATAACAGGAAAAATATACCTCTGAATCATTATATATCCATATATGGTGATGGAAATGGGGACTATGTGAGTCCGCTTGATGAGATGGACAGCGGTGTTATAACCAACCCGGAGGATATCATGCTGGCAAGGCTTCAGGAGTCAGATCTGATAAAGGTCATAGAGAGCAAGCTTTCAAAGTTTGAACATCAGGTATTAGATGAATACCTCACGGGAGCATCCTACGAAGAGATAGGGGAAAGACTTGGAAAAACCGCAAAATCGATAGACAATGCAGTTCAGAGGATAAGAGCAAAACTGAGAGATGTATAAACTTTAGGCAAATTATTAATTTAAAAGAGAGATCCGCAAATCTATGTGTGATAGATGGGCGAATCTCTTTTTTATTGCACAAAAAAAGCTACTAACGGGAGTCGGACCCGTGACCTCAACATTACCAATGTTGCGCTCTACCACCTGAGCTATAGTAGCCTGCTTTCCAAAAGCAATAATAACTATAACAAAACGTATGCCAAAAATCAAGCAAAATATTTATTTTTGAGGTGAAAAATATGGCAAATCCAAATATAATTGTGGTACAAGCGGCAAAAGTATGGTAAACTAACAATAATCACGTGCAAAAATCAGATATGGGAATTTGTGCGACGAAAATCCTGAAAGATAATTCCATTGATGAATGTCAGGGATTAGAATTTGTGGATAAAGAATATAGATCATAAGCGGGAGGCAGTTTGGAAAATGGCTGAAGAGATGACAAGCAAGAATTTCATTGAACAGATAATTGAGAAAGATATCGCTGAGGGAAAGGTTCCGAAGATCGTTACCAGATTCCCACCGGAGCCGAATGGATATTTACATATAGGACATGCAAAGTCAATACTTTTAAATTACGGACTGGCACAGCAGTATGGCGGGCAGTTTAATCTCAGATTTGACGATACGAATCCTACAAAGGAAAAGACAGAGTTTGTTGAGTCCATACTTGCAGATGTAAAGTGGCTTGGAGTAGACTTTGGCGACAGAGTGTTCTTTGCATCTAACTATTTTGATCAGATGTATGAGGCAGCCATAAAGCTCATCAAGAAGGGCAAGGCTTATGTGTGTGACCTCAACGCAGATGAGATCAGAGAGTACAGGGGAACACTCACAGAGCCTGGCAAGAACAGCCCATACAGAGACAGAAGCATAGAGGAGAATCTTGATCTGTTCGAGAGGATGAAGAATGGTGAGTTCCCTGATGGAAGCAAGGTGCTCCGTGCCAAGATAGATATGGCAAGCCCTAATATCAATATGAGAGATCCTATTATTTACAGAATAGCAAGGATGAACCATCACAACACAGGTGACAAGTGGTGCATCTATCCTATGTATGATTTTGCTCATCCTATCGAGGATGCGATCGAGGGTGTTACACATTCTATATGTACGCTTGAGTTCGAGGATCACAGACCTCTGTATGACTGGGTAGTCATGGAACTTGGCTACAAGGATTCACCTGACGGCACACCAAAGCAGATAGAGTTTGCAAAGCTTTACCTGACAAATGTAATAACAGGTAAGAGATATATCAAGAAGCTCGTTGAGGATGGAATAGTTGATGGATGGGATGATCCGCGTCTTGTAAGTATAGCTGCCCTCAGAAGAAGAGGCTTTACGCCATCTGCCATCAAGAAGTTCATGGAGCTAGTTGGAATATCAAAGAGCCAGTCATCTGTTGACTATGCTATGCTTGAATACTGCGTTCGTGATGATTTAAAGCTTTCTGCCAAGAGATATATGGCGGTTGTGGATCCTGTGAAGCTTGTCATAGACAACTATCCAGAGGATCAGGTTGAGTATCTTGATGTGGAAAACAATCAGGAGAATGAGGAGCTTGGAAACAGAAAGGTTGCATTCAGCAAGTATCTATACATAGAGAGAGAGGACTTCATGGAGGAGCCGCCTAAGAAGTATTTCAGACTTTTCCCTGGCAATGAGGTTCGCCTCAAGAACGCATATTTTGTAAAGTGCGTTGGCTTTGAGAAGGACGAGGATGGCAATGTTACTACAGTCCATTGTACCTATGACCCTGAGACAAGAAGTGGTTCAGGTTTTGAAGGACGTAAGGTTAAGGGAACCATTCACTGGGTATCAGCGGAGAGTGCTATAGATGCTGAGGTTCGTCTGTATGAGAATATCATAGACGAAGAGAAGGGTAAGCTCAACGATGACGGTACATTGAACCTTAATCCAAACTCACTTATCATCAAGCAGGGATGTAAACTTGAGAAAGCATTTGAGGAGGCACAGCCTGGAGAGGCATTCCAGTTCCTGAGAAATGGATTTTTCTGTGTTGATTCAAAGGATTCAACAGCAGAGCATCCGGTATACAACAGAATTGTATCACTCAAGAGCTCATATAAGCCGGGGAAATAGAGTGATCAAGGGGATTAGCACATTGCCAGAGGGAAGCATGTGTATATCAAAATACAAGTGATTGGAAAAATATTATGGAAGACGATTACAAGAGTGTTTATATACTATTGTCCAAGACAAAAACTATACCATCAAATCTGATAAAGCTGATTACCAGGGAGCCGTACAGTCATACTTCACTGGCTCTCGATATCAGCCTTAATGAGATGTATAGTTTTGCAAGACGTGGTATGTATAATCCGTTTAATGGCGGATTTATCAGTGAGAATATCGAGAAGGGCATATTTGGCAAGCACAAAGGCACCAGATGCACGGTATATGAACTCAAAGTGACAAGAAAACAGTATGATCATATACAGCGTGAGCTAGTAAGATTTAAGAAGCATCCTGAGCGTTACGGGTATAATTTCCTTGGCGTGTTTAGCATCTTCTTTCACAGAGCCATGGAGAGGGAATATAATTATTTTTGTTCTCAGTTTGTGGCTGCTGTACTCAGAAATTCCGGAGTGGATATATTCCACAAGAAGCCTGGACTTGTAAAGCCGGGAGATTTCAGAAGGAGTACTGTTCTCAAGCCGATTTTTACCGGGCTGCTCACAGATTACAGAACATATCTGCATGAGAGACTGAAACAGGCTCATGGAATAGAGAGTGCTGTTGCTGACGATTGTATACATAAACCAAACCTTACAGATGGTCTTATGGCATGGAGAGCTGGATAGGTTGATTAGATGATAAAAACCGTTTTATAGGATAGGAGATGATGTATGTCTCCTGTTATCTATAAAACGGTTTTTGTGTTAATTTGCTATTTTACGATCGTGCTTTTACTTTAGTGCAGACGCAAATATATTATTCAACAAAAGTGTGGCCTATCTTGATTATCCCTCTTGGAAGGGCGCCCTTGGAGTTCTTCCATGGCTCGTTCTTATACCTGTAGTCAAACTTGTCTATGAACCAGCTTAGATCTCCATTTACTCGTTCCATATTTTCAAAATATACTTTGTTCAGTACATCGATAAACTGTGAGTATTGCTCCTTGCCAAGCTTGTTCTGGCCTGTCTTGTAGAGAATTCCGTAGTGGTACGTGCAAAAGCCTTTGCTTGCGGCAAATTTGTCTCTGAATTCTGCATCTCTTTTCCACATGTGGAAGATCGTGTCGACATAGCGTACGAACATATCATCCATGCGGCTGCATATGAAGCAGGTATTTTCCATGTTTTCTATGTAATCTATGATCGGCGCATTTGCTGTGCTTTTGCCGAATAATCCTGACTTGGGAGATGGACCCTTTGCAGCTAGCGCCTTCATATCGTTTATTGTTTTGTTAATATGTGTATTCATCATAAGGGCGAGGCCGAGACGGTTCTTTTCCTGATAGAGCATTCTCAGGTGATGACTGCAAAATCCGAGTTTGTCCGTCATGGCTCTGTTGTCGTCCTCCATGTAGCTTGGTCCCATTGTATATTCGATCGCATTTCGCTCGAGATCCTTCTGCATCTGACACATAGGGCATTCACATCCGCTGTCAAATGCGTCATTTACCGGGATTGTGTAAATCTGTTCTGCCATAAAACCTCCTGTTTGTCGTGGACAGCTGACCGTTTTATGGTATTTGTTCCCATACAGGTCAGGTGGCGTTGAAAATAATATACGTGTATTATACAATAGCTTGGAGAAATTTATAAGGATAAAAGAACAATTATTTAAATATAGAATGGCAGGTGTACAGAAGATGAATGTAAGTTGTGAAAACAATGTAGTTACAGTTGACGGTGTAAAGGATTTCAGACTTGGACAGATACTAGAGTGCGGTCAATGTTTTCATTTTGACAGGCTTGGTGAAGATGCTTATGAGGTTATAGCTTATGGCAGGGCGGTGAAGATGGAACAGGTGGGCAGTGTTCTCCGTATATATGGGGCATCATTGGAGGACTATGATGGAATATGGCGGTCATATCTTGATATGGACAATGATTATGGACTAATAAAAGAGAGCGTTATAAATGCGGATGCAGCACTTAAGACTGCAGTGGATGAGAAGGACGGAATACGTATACTCAATCAGGATTTTTTTGAGACACTTATATCATTCATAATATCACAGAACAAGAACATACCACAGATCAGGCAGTGCGTGAAAAATATATCGCATAGATTTGGCGATGATGTCATAGGATATAACGGTGAGACATTTTATGTGTTCCCTGACGTGCAGAGGCTTCATGAGGTGACAGAGGATGAACTCAGAGAATGTAAGGTGGGCTTCAGGGCTCCATATATAAAGAACGCTGTCGAGGCTGTATATTCGGGTACAGTCACTCAGGAGCAGCTGGATAAGCTGGATGTAAATGCTGCCCGGGAGCTCCTCAT
Organism: uncultured Coprococcus sp.; assembly: GCA_900548215.1. Classification (GTDB taxonomy): domain Bacteria; phylum Bacillota; class Clostridia; order Lachnospirales; family Lachnospiraceae; genus Coprococcus. Next base: position 37,944 of record URJI01000013.1, read on the forward strand.
GACGATAAAGGGCGTTGGTGAAAAGGTGGC
>URJI01000014.1 GCA_900548215.1 uncultured Coprococcus sp.
CTAAGGATGCGGCACAGAAAGCAAAACTGAATAACAAGATCAATAATGAACAGCAGATGATCGATAAGAATATGGTGGAGATTGGAAGATATTTCTATGAGGAGTATAAGGATAATCCACCACAGGAACTTGAGAAAGCGTTTGGAGATATCAAGATTCTGCAGGAGAGCATAGCAATCAGCAGGGGTGAAATCCAGAATCTGGAGGCGTCTATGGCGGCTAGAAAGCAGTCATAATTATTAAATCTGACTATACACAGATTATAATTTGACTATACAAAATCGAGATGTTTTTTTGATAGTTATTTTGTAATGCAAAAAAATATGAAGTATAAAAGGGATGTACAGGATGCGTGACTGTACATCCTTTTTCGTGTCTGTAAAACTTGATTATACAGGAATTATAATTTGCAATTTTATAAAAATTTGTTTATGAAATAGCCCCTTTACAAAGTCTTTGCGGGGGTGTATCGTGTGTCTTACCACTCAGAGAGAAGGGAGGATAGAGAGAATTATTTATTTGATACCGTTGATCGCCACGGTGAGTGCGGCGGTCGTTCAGGATCTGCGGGATTGGCGGATTCCAAACAGGCTGATAGCCATAGGATTGATGCAGGGTATGATCATATCTGCATGGATGCATGGATTCGGTCAGGGATTGCTTGTCAGTGTTTCAGGAAGTGTTATTCCTGTTCTGATCCTGTATGTATTATTTCTTATGAGAGCCCTGGGTGCAGGCGATATAAAGTTGTTTGCCGTTGCCGGTACATTTGTTGGAACAGATGTTGTCAGGGTGATGATTTACTCCTTTTTGGCCGGGGGAGTTATATCTTTATTTTTTCTTTTAAAAGAATTTTTATTATCAATTACGAATCGTAAAGGTTTACCAGAAAAGAAGTTTGACAGAAGAGTTATGAAGAAAAGAGTACATTTTTCAGTCGCTATAATGTGCGGCGTAATGTGCTATGTGATGATATGTATATGGGGGTGATACGATAGAACAACATAAAGTTGGCATATATGACGAAGATGAGTCTTATATGATAAGCCTTATGAATCACATAAATTCAGACAGAGATAATCCGATGTTCGCATTGGCATTTTCTACGCTGGAGGAGCTTTGTGAGTATATGTCTGAAAGACACCTTGATATCCTGGTCGTGGATGAGAAGGTGGCAGAGCAGACTGTTTGTGCGTTGGCAGGCGGTGAAACAGTGGCTGCTTCCGAAACCGCAGGTGGTGGACTGCCGCAGGTAAAGACGAAAGATGTGATGGAAAATAAGCTCACAGATGGACTTGGACTTTCTGTGAAGATGCTGATTTTGTCAAGGAGTAAGAGGGATGAGAATGATTGTGGAATGATATTTAAATATTCCAGAGTGTCCGAACTTATATCTTCTATTCTTGGATATATAGATGTTAAGGAAATTCAAAGCAGCAGAAATCTGTTTCGAACATATGGAGTTATCTCTCCTCTTGGAAGATGTGGCAAGACAACGCTGGCAGTGAGTCTTTGCATGAATGATGATGTCAGAGGCGGATTGTACATAGGCATGGAGGAGTATGGTTCTTATCAGGATGATGCCGATGCTCTGTCTAATATGATATATCTTGCAAAGCAGAGATCCTGTGAGTTTACAGATTATATGAGCAGACTGACAGTGGATCTTGGAAAATACAGTGTGGCGGGATATCTGAAGTCTTATATTGATGCAATGGAACTTGATACGGATGATGTCCGGTGGATGATCAGTCAGATGCGCGAATGGGGAAGGTATACCACGGTGGCATTTGACATTGGGCAGGCAGTTTTGAAAGACCTGACAATACTTACGGCATTTGATGAGGTGCTGGTTCCGGTGTTAGATGATGAGATTTCGTCAGCAAAAGTGAAAGCATTTGAGGAAACGCTCAGGCGGGCTGAACTTGGAAAGCTGCTTTGCCGTATGCGGAAAGTGTCGGTGCCTGCAGCGGCACCTGGAAGTGCTCAGATGATCAGATTTATAGAAAACGAGATGAATAGATGAATATGGATGGAGAGTGCAGACAGATAATAAGATCCCGGGTTATGCAGGATATTGATATGACTGGTGATATCAAGGACGAGAAGGTCGGTGAGATGATCGACAGATGTATTCTTGAATACGATGCAGCAGGAAAACTGAGCGTCAGAGATAAATTAGAAATCAAACGGGAGCTGTTCAATAGTCTCAGAAGACTTGATGTGTTGTCAGAACTTTTGGATGACGAGACTGTTACCGAGATCATGATAAATGGCTATGACAATATTTTTATAGAACGGGCTGGCAGGCTGTTCAGATATGACAAGAAATTTGAGAGCGAGGAAAGACTGAAATCGGTCATACAGCATATAGTCGCAGGATGTAACAGGCTGGTGAATGAAGCATCGCCGATAGTGGATGCCAGACTTGCCGATGGTTCCAGAGTGAATGTCGTGATGCCTCCGGTAAGTCTCTCCGGGAGTGCGATGACCATAAGAAAATTCCCGAAGGAGGGTATGACGGTTGAGAGACTGCTGGCACTTGGTTCCATAACACCGGAGGTTGCAGAGTTCTTATCCGGGCTTGTCCGGGCTGGATACAATATTATCATATCCGGAGGGACGGGAGCCGGTAAGACTACGTTTCTAAATGCCTTGTCTGAATTTATTCCGAAGGATGAGAGGATAGTGACCATAGAGGATTCTGCAGAATTGCAGATCAAAGGAATTGACAACCTTGTCAGGCTCGAGGCCAGAGAGGCAAATGTTGAAGGTGATAATGCGGTTACGATAAGAGATCTGATAAAGGCAAGCCTCAGAATGAGACCGAACAGGATTATCGTCGGAGAAGTAAGAGATGCAGCGGCGATCGATATGCTTTCGGCTATGAATACCGGGCATGATGGAAGTATATCAACTGGACATGCAAATTCCAGCCGGGATATGCTTACGAGACTGGAGACGATGGTTTTGATGGGCGCTGATATGCCGATTTCGGCGATACGTCAACAGATAGCTTCGGCGGTAGATATAATCATACAACTTGGACGACTGCGGGATAAATCAAGAAGATGTATAGAGATAAGTGAGGTTGTTGGCTTACAGGGAGGTGAATATGTGATGAATAAATTGTATGAGTTTTATGAGACTGGTGTAAATAACGGAAGAATAGAGGGGACTCTAAGGAAGATTAATGATCTTAACAGTATTTCCAAGCTGCTCTCAGCCGGTCTTATACATGTGACCAGAGACAGTGCGGAGGGGAGTGATGGCCATTGAGAGAGTCCAGGGACTATAGCAGGTACAGTGTGAGTAAGAAAGAGATATTTATGCTGGTTGTGTTATATGCGGCAGCTGCAGCGATTTTATCTTTGCTGTTTTATAACAGCATATATCCTGGTATATTGCTGATGCCGGGGATATTGGTGGCTTTCAGGAAATATTCATCGTTGAGATGCAGACAGATACGGAGGAAACTCAACAGGGAGTTTAAGGAGATGCTCCTGTCGCTGTCTGCCAATATGGCTGCCGGATATTCTATAGAAAGTGCATTTGTGCCAGTGTATCAGGAACTTGCGGGTATGTACCAGGGCAGTTCGTACATAGAGAAAGAAGTGATGATTATCCTGAAAGGTTTGGAGATAAACTCGGATGTCGACGTGCTGCTTGGAGATTTGGCAAAGAGATCACAGGTGAAGGATATAGAGGAATTTGCCCATATAGTGGTGGTGGCAAAGCGTTCAGGAGGCAACCTTATACGTATGATGAAGAAGATGGTTCAGAATATGGAAGAACGGATTGAGGTGGAAGATGAGATAGATACCATGCTCACCGCAAAGAGGCTTGAACAAAATATCATGTCCGCCATGCCGTTTGTGATCATCCTGTATCTCAGGGTGTGTAATCCGGGATACATGGACGTGCTGTATGGCAATATACCAGGAGCATCGCTGATGACGGTATGTCTTGGACTTATAGTGATGACGATTCTGTGGGGACGGAAGATCATAAATATTAATGTGTGAGAGGTGAGCTTGTATGTTTGACAGAGTGGCAGAAAAAATATACAGAGTTTTAGGACATTTTTTTGACACAGAGAATATGAGCCGCAGGATTAAAAGACTTGAGGTGTGTACTGATGCTGCAGCAAGGGATGAGTGCAGGAAATTCTATTGCGGAATTATAAAGAGAGTGGTTATGACTGCGGGAGTTTTTCTTGTGATAGTGGCGATCATGCTGATAAGTCGTCTGATGGGTTCTGGAACTGTGGTTTTGAATAGACCTGGATATGGAGCAGATAGTGTGGTGATGGAGCTTGAGACAGAGATCGGGGAAGATTCTACAGCATTTAGTGTGGAAGTCATACCGGTAGAGTATCCTGAGAACGAGATTGAAAGTGTATTTGACAGAGCATTTGAAGAGATAGATGCCTGTTATCTGGGGGAAAACAGCAGTGCAGATGAGGTGCGGAGTAATCTGAATCTTATATCAAGGCTTGATGATCTGGGACTTGATGTTGACTGGAGCAGCAGTGACAGCGAGATAGTTGAGACTGATGGAACTGTTAAAAATGAAGATGAAGAGATGGACCTTATAGTTGAGCTTACAGCGTCATTGGAATGTGGTGGGAAGAGTGTGGAGAGAACATATCCGCTGCATGTTCTGGGGGCTGAGCTCACAGTCACAGAAAGGGCTGTAAAGCTGATTTCTGAATACGTACTGAATACTCAGAAGGAAAACAGTTCCAGCAGAGAGATAGAATTGCCGAGGAAGATAGATGGCTATGCTGTAACGGAGAAAGGGGATGGTGGCCAGTGGACGGCGATACTTGTGCTTGGTGTGTTTGCCATGATATGTATATGTGTCCGCGGAAGAATGCAGGTAAGAAATAGAGAGAAGTACAGGAGCGAACAACTTATGCTGGCGTATCCGGAGCTTGTGGATAAGCTTACGTTGTATCTCGGAGCGGGGATAACTGTAAAGAATGCATTTGAGAGGATAGCGCAGACATGCAGTAAAAGGGATTCTGTTAGTCCTGAGTTGGAAAAAACTCGAAAAAATAAACACGGCATTGCGAGAAAATTTCATAAAAGTACATCTGGAGGTGGGGGAGATCCGCTTGTAAAAGAGGTGAGATATACACTCAATGAGATTAGATCCGGTGTGTCTGAAAGTGATGCTTATTGCAATATGGGACATAGAATAAATCTTCCGGTATACATAAAACTTATGTCTCTGCTTGCGCAGAATATTAGAAAGGGTACAAAAGACATAATTGTGATGATGGCAGAGGAGGAACAGAGTGCTCTTTTGACAAAAAAAGAGATGGCTAAGAAGAAAGGGGAGGAAGCAGGCACAAAGCTGCTTTTCCCAATGATAGTGTTGCTTGGGATAGTGATGGTGATAGTTATATCGCCGGCAATAATGAATTTTTAGGAGGAATAATTTATGAAGAGATGGACAGATTTTATGGATGACGAGTCAGGAATGGGAGTTGTTGAGGTTATATTGATCATGGTGGTGCTTATCGCTATGTGCATAGTTTTCAAAAAGCAGATAACAAGTCTTGTGAACAATATATGGAACTCAATAAACAAGAGTGCAAAGAAGATATATTAGGAGGAAACATATGAGAGATAATGGACAGGTATCGGTTTTTCTGTGTGTTATTCTCACGTCTATGCTTCTGCTGGGGCTCACGGTGGTGGAGATGACCCGTGTGAGTATGGGGCGCGCCAAGGCTGCGGAGGCAGCCGCCGGCGCGGCCGCAGAAGTAAAAGCAGCTTATCACAGAGAGCTTTTTGAGGAATATCACCTTCTTGCTGTGGACAGAGAATTTGGTGGACAGGGGGAAGGAAAGATGGAGCAGATGGCGCAGGATTATCTGGAATATACTCTTGAGAATGGACAGGAAGATGAGATGAAGGTTGAACAGTCTGCCCTGGCAGATTGCAGGGAATTGCTTGACAATGATTGTGAGAATATGAAGGATCAGATCACGGAGTATATGAAGCTATACGCTCAGAAGGATGGCCTGACAAAACTAAAAGATCTGATAACGGGTGAGAAAAAAGCTGGGGAAGATTCGGTAAAGGCGGTGGAAGCAGGCAGAGGTGAGCAGAGTGATGGCAGTGACAGCTGGACAGGAACAGATCCCAGAAAGACTCTGAAAAAGACGACGGCAGGCGGGATTATTGGTCTGGTTGTTCCTGACGGAGAGGTCCCATCCAGGGATGTTTTCACTACACCGGAGCTGCCATCCCATGGAAAAACAGGCAGCTATGCTGAATGGGAGGATATAGAATTTGACGATATAGATGATTTTGAGAATCGTTTGAAACCTGACAGTGACGATATTGTAAGCCGGCTTTCGGACAATTTTTATGGTATATATTATGCTCTTGAAAATTTCGATATGTATACTGACAGTCACAGAAACAGACCGGTTAAGTGTGAGGCAGAGTATATAATCTGCGGCAAAGACAATGATTATGCAAATCTGAAAGGTGTTGTAAACAGGCTGATACTGCATAGACTGCCTGTGAATTTTGCTTATCTCATGAAAGATAAAAAGCGGCAGGCAGCGGTTGCTCCTATAGCAGCAGTTCTGGCGCTTATTCCAGGGGTTACATATCATGCGTCGAAATATCTGCTGCTCGGCTGCTGGGCGTATGCTGAGACTCTGGTGGATATAAAGGTGCTTCTTGCAGGGAAGGGCGTGCAGTTCTTCAAGACAGATGAGACATGGCATACAGATATTGCAGATCTTGGCAGACTGACAGATATGGACGCTGTGGACTATGATGGCGTGGGTGCGATTGACTATAAAGGGTATCTGGCATTGCTTCTGGCGGAGAATACAGGAGATATGTACTACAGAATGGCAGATCTTATACAGATCAATCTGTCGCAGAAAGATGAGTCGTTTGAGATGGTGAATATGATATACAGATTTTCTCTTGATGTTGAGGTGGTTCAGGAGAAAAAATTTGCATCATTTGCCTGGAGCGGAAGCGGTGTGAAGATAGAAGATGGCTGGTACAGACATGGATTCAGGGTGTCTGCCGGGTATTGACAGAGCATGTATCTGAAGGGAGGTGTTATATGTTCTTCTGTCATATGAAACAGTTAAATAGTGAAATAAAAACGCCTCTCCAAGCGCATATCCGAATATTATATAGATCTGATTTCTGTGGTGGGAGAATATATAAGACCGTTCCTTCGGATGAAAATGTCAGGTTTTCGGGCGCTGGTGATGAGGGTAGTGCAAGCGTGGAGGCATCTATCATACTGCCGCTTTTTTTGTTCGCATTCTGGGCGGTATTCTGCCTTGCAGGGTGTATCAGGGCAAAGGGAATAGTGTATGAAGGCCTGCATGAGACGGCCATGAGTATGGCTGAATATAGCTACATGGAGAGAAGGATAGAAGATGGTGAAGGCTTTTTACAGAATCAGAACGTGCTAAAGAATGGTCTGTCTATTCTGGAAGCAGAAACCAGACTTAAGAACTATATTGATGATGAGACACTTGTGAACAATTATATAAAAAAAGGTATGTCGGGACTACATGTGATTCAGGCGGAGCTCAAGGATGATCACATCTATCTGCAGGTTGTATACAGGCTTGGAGTGGATGTTCCTGTGCTGGGCCGGCTATATATGGACTGTGATGAAAAAATCAGACAGAGGGCCTATCTGGGGTATGATAAGGAATCAGATGGCGACAGTGATGGAACATATGTATATGTGGCTGAAAATGGCAGAGTATATCATTCCTCCAGAAGCTGCTACCACATAAAGCTTACGATAAAACAGATTTCACAGGCTGAACTAGACAGCCATTACAATAATCTCTCGGCATGTCATCTGTGTGCCAGATATGGTAATCGTGGCAATATATATGTGACGGCGCAGGGCGACAGATATCATTATTCGCTTGAGTGCTCAGGACTTAAGAGAACTGTCCGAAGAGTCAGAAAGGAAGATTGTCCGGGACTTTCGGCCTGTTCAGAGTGCGGTAGATAAGGGGGGATAACATGGGTAATAAAGGTTCTATAGTTGTGGAAATGTGTCTTCTGACTCCGATATTGGTGTGTATGATGTTTGTGATCATAAACATGCTGATTCTGGCAATGAATTATTCGATGAGCACAGGAGAGGCATATACGATACTGTACAGCAGAAAAGAGTATATGCTGGATGGGGACGAGGACAGAGTGTCTGATGAAGTGGACTCGATAAATGGAGATATGAAGGCTGACATGCAGGAAATGCTGATATATTCAGAGAATATCTGTGTGGATTCAAAATTTACAGCTGATGGCACAGAAGGTTTCGGATTATTGGCAGGGGCAGTTTCCGGAGAGTTTACGGCATCGGTCAGTTATGATCAGATGGTGCCGGGAATGTTTGTGTTTGATGGCGGTGGAAGAATGACAAAGAGTGCGGAGGCAAGACAGGAAGTGAGGAATGTTGGCAGTAATCTGAGGAGGTGGCAGATATATGGTGAGTTATTATCAGATAGAGGGAATTAATACATTTTTTGTGATCCAGGTGGATATGACAGCTGCGAATTCTTATGAGACAGATATGCTGTACAATAATTTTGTTGATGGCATCATCCAGCCAGAGTTTCGGGCGCTGAATGGTGAGATGCTTTTGTACAGCAAGATAAATGGAATGAGAAGCCTGCGGGATATAATGAATGTGGGCGTGCTGTCTTTGGAAAAAACATTGGGACTCATGAGCTCTCTATATAATGTAATAATAGAGACGGGAGAATATATGCTTTATCCGGATAATCTGGTAATAGCACCAGACAAAATATTTTATTCGCCTTTGACTGATGACTTTCATTACATCTATGTGCCGGGAACCGGTATAGATATCCGGGTACAGATGAAGAAGCTGATTGAGGATGTAATAAGGCAGACAGATCATAGCAATTCCGTACTTGTGGATTTTATGTATGAGTTATATGGCATGGTGACGTCACCAAATTGTGATATATCGGCAATGCATGAATATGTCAATGAACAGAAATTGGAATTAACGGATGAAAAAAGGCCAGAAAATGATTACTGCAATAAGCACGAAGATATTGAGGAAAGAGACAGTATGCTTGATATAGTGTTTGGAGATGACAGCGTGGAGGGGGCGTGCGCGGCGGTTGCCCCGGTGGAAAATAGTGGATGGCAGCGCCGGGTCATTCTGAGTATAGGCATTACGGCGATAGGCGGGATATGTATGCTTATGTCACAGATAGTGATAGGCGGAGGTATCACGGACGTGAGATTCTTCATGGTCATACTTGCGATGCTGTCCTTGGAATTGCTGGTCTATATAGAACTTAGAAAGAAGGAGGTGCAGAGTCCGCCGGAGGCAGCGAAAGAAAATAATGTAGATGTAAGACGAGATATTATAAAAAATATAAATAGAAAGAACTGTGTGTATAGTGAGAATACAGAGGTAATAAAAAGTTCTGTTTGTCCGCAGGTGAAACTTATCTCATCCGCAGGAGAATTTGCTATGAACATTACACCAGAGGGGAAGATCATAGGCAGAGATGAGAGGGTATCTGATGTGGTTATAAATGATACAGGTATCAGCAGACAACATGTATATATGTACCCTGACGGCAAGAAAATATATGTGGAGGATATGGGTTCCACAAATGGAACAGTTATAAATGGAATAAGACTGCCAAAAGGAGAGGCCTGGCTTCTGGCTGACGGAGATATAATATGTATTGGTGAACAGGAATACCGTATTCAAATATTGCTTATCTAATTGATATAAAACAGAATTTCAGATATAATAGTCAGTGTGAGTTTTATCTCAAAGCAGAATATGACTTTGGATGAAATTACATTTATATACAGAAGGTAGGTAGCAGCAATGTCATATATGGCTTTATATAGAAAATGGAGACCTGATACTTTTGATGAAGTGAAGGGGCAGGATCATATAGTTACCACTCTTAGGAATCAGATTAAGAATGATAGACTTGGTCATGCCTTTTTGTTTTGTGGAACAAGAGGAACAGGAAAAACTTCTATAGCCAAGATATTTGCAAAGGCCTGCAACTGTGAGCATCCTGTGGATGGAAGTCCGTGCAATGAATGTGCGAGCTGCAGGGCAATAGCTGATGGTTCATCTCTCAATGTCATAGAGATTGATGCTGCATCAAACAACGGTGTTGATAATATAAGGCAGATACGTGAAGAGGTGGCATATCCGCCGACAGAGGGAAAGTATAAAGTGTATATTATTGATGAGGTTCATATGCTTTCTCCGGGGGCATTTAATGCATTGCTTAAGACGCTGGAGGAGCCGCCATCATACGTAATATTTATTCTTGCAACGACTGAGGCACATAAGATACCTATAACAATATCATCAAGATGCCAGAAGTATGATTTTAGACGTATACCGGTTGATGTCATATCTGACAGATTGCAGGAACTTATGGCCAGGGAGAAGCTTGATGCGGACAGAAAAGCTATAGATTATATTGCCAAGTCCGGAGATGGATCCATGAGAGATGCGCTCTCGATACTAGATCAGTGTGTTGCCTTCAATCTTGGACAGAAGCTCACGTATGATAATGTTCTTGAGACAATAGGAGCTGTGGATATTGACACATTTGCAAAGCTGCTTGAAAGTGTGCTAGCGAATGATGTCGAGGGTGCCATAGATGTGGTTGATGAAGTGGTGTGGCAGGGCCGTGAACTTGGAAGATTTGTGAATGAGTTTACGTGGTTCCTTAGAAATATACTTGTCACCAAACTGTCACAGGCAGAGGGCGAACGCCTTGACATGACTAAGGAGAACCTTGAGAAGATCCGTGACATATCGACACGTATGGATGAGAGCACCATCATCAGATTTATCAATGTATTCTCAGACACTGCGGCAAGGATAAAGTATTCGACCCAGAAGAGGATAGTCCTTGAGATGGCTGTGATAAAGCTTTGCAGACCTCAGATGGAGATTGATACAACAAGTCTGATAGAGCGTGTGAGGGTACTTGAGGATAAGTTGGAAGAACTTGCAAAGAATGGCATACAGGTGGTTGATAAGGCGGGCACAGATTCGGCTCAGGGCAGGACCTCATCCGGTGAGGAGGTCATAAGTGATGACAACATAAAGGCATATCAGGAGAAACTTGCAAATGATCTGCCAAAGGCCGATTATGAAGATCTTAAGAATGCCGTTGTCAATTGGGGCGAGATAGTGAACAGGCTGTCAGTTCCGGCAAAGCACTATATAGTCAGGAACGGAGACAATCAGGAGACAAGACCTAAACTCATACTGTCAGACGACCATAAAAAGCTTGTATTGATGATCCCTCTTGTGGAGGATGAGCTTCCGAAGCTTTATTTCAGCAAGCAGGAGAATGTGGACAGCATCAGGGATGTTATAGAGGAGTACATGGGAAAGAGCATAGATTTCGAGGTCGTGTGCACGAAGAACTCACGAAGTGATAACGGACGGCTGGAGGAAGAAAATACGCTTAACATGATAAATTTTTCTAATATTGAGATAAAATAGATATAATATTATATTAAGATAAAAGCAGAAATCAAGGAGGATATTGCAATGGCTAAGAGAGGTGGTTTTCCAGGAGGAATGATGCCTGGCAACATGAACAATCTTATGAAGCAGGCACAGAAGATGCAGAAGCAGATGGAAGAGGCTACAAAAAACCTGGAGGATAAGGTTTACGAATCGTCAGTTGGCGGCGGAGTTGTTACTGCAAAGGTATCAGGCAAGAAGGAATTGATGGAAATAAAACTTGACCCTGAGGTTGTGGATCCTGATGATATAGAGACGCTTGAGGATCTTATTATATCAGCGGTGAATGAGGCACTCAGAGCGCAGGAAGAGGATTATAACGACAATATGGGTAAGATCTCAGGTGGAATGGGACTTGGAGGCCTGCCTTTCTAATGGAAGTCTACGGTGGAGAAGTAAACAGGCTTATAGAGGAGCTGGGAAGACTGCCTGGAATAGGTTCCAAGACTGCACAGAGGCTTGCTTTTCATATAATCAGTATGCCTGAGGAGAGAGCGTTGGCACTTGCTGATTCCATAGTAGGTGCGAAGAAGAATATTAAGTATTGCAGCTGCTGTTATACCATAACAGATAGAGAGGTATGTCCTATATGCAGCTCACCAGAGAGAGATCACAAACTGATAATGGTTGTTGAGACTCCCAGGGATCTGGCTGCATATGAGAGAACAGGACAGTTTCAAGGGGTGTATCATGTGCTTCACGGAGTGATAAATCCTGCGCTTGGAATTGGCCCTGCAGATATAAAGATATCAGAGCTCATGAGAAGACTTCAGTCTGAAGATGTGGAAGAACTCATAATAGCTACAGGATCTGGTCCTGAAGGTGAAGCTACGGCGATGTACATATCAAAGCTGGTCAAGCCAGCGGGAATAAAGGTCAGCCGTATTGCAAGTGGAGTTCCCGTGGGTGGAGATCTGGAGTGTATCGATGAGGTTACGCTGCTCAGGGCACTTGAGGGCAGGGTATATCTCTAATAAAATAATAATCACAATAAAGAAGAAAGAGGTGCAGAGTATGTTAAGAGTAGGTTTTTTGACAAGTGGCGGTGACTGTCAGGCATTGAATGCAACTATGAGGGGCATAGCAAAGGGACTCTATGAGTTATTTGACGAGGTCGAGATTTATGGTTTCCTTGAGGGTTATAAGGGCCTTATGAGAGGCAATTATGTCAAGATGAAGCCGGCAGATTTCTCTGGCATTATCAACAAGGGCGGAACTATTCTTGGAAGTTCAAGACAGCCTTTCAAACTCATGGGACAGCCTACAGAGGATGGACTTGACAAAGTGAAGTCCATGAAAGAGACATATAAGAAGCTTAAGCTCGATTGCCTGTGCGTACTCGGCGGAAACGGTTCACAGAAGACAGCTAACCTGCTCAGTGAGGAGGGACTCAATGTTATTGGTCTTCCGAAGACAATCGACAATGATCTCTGGGGAACAGATATGACATTTGGTTTCCAGAGCGCGGTTGATATCGCAACACAGACTATAGACTGCATCCATACAACTGCTGCATCTCATAATAGAATATTTATAGTGGAGATCATGGGTCATAAGGTTGGCTGGATAACACTTCACGCTGGAATTGCAGGAGGGGCAGACGTGATACTGCTTCCTGAGATACCTTACGATATAGAGAAGGTTTACAAGGCAATAGATAAACGTACAAAGGACAATAAGGGATTTACGATAGTTGCAGTTGCAGAAGGAGCCATAACCAAGGAGGTAGCAGGGCTTCCTAAGAAGAAGAGAAAAGAGGTTTTAGCCAACAATCCATATCCTTCAGTTGCATATGAGCTCGCAGATAAATTGAAGGCGTATACGACTCAGGATATCAGAATTGCCATTCCAGGACATACTCAAAGAGGCGGAAGTCCGGATGCTTATGACAGAGTTATATCATCAAGGTTTGGAGCAAAGGCTGCAGAGCTTATAAAGGCAAAGGATTTTGGCAAGTTAGTTGTATTCCTTGACAATAAGGTGACCGCAATACCTCTTTCTGAGAGCGCTGGAAAACTTAAATATGTGTCGCCTGACGATGATATCGTGGCTGAGGCACGAACACTTGGAATATCATTTGGCGACAAATAATAACAGTTACATTCACATATAATTGTGATTGGATTCACATTTTCTCCCTATCGGCATACTTATGTAATAGACACACAATAATGCAGATAGGGAGATTTGTATGAGTGAAGAGTTTAGGTACATTCCATATAGTCCGTACGACGAGAATATCAGGGGACTTATAAAGGAGGGCAATATATATAATCTGAAAAACGCAGTCCCTCCAGAGATGAGAGATAATATTGAAAAATATAGTGCTGGTATATCTGGTATTTTTTTGCCGGATGGCACGGATTGTTCAGATGAATTGTTCAGGGATATTGAGTATATGAAGGAGATGTATCCGGAGGAGATACGGAAGATGAGTGTGGCCGTGGAAGACGAATGTGATAAGCTGGAATATGAAGGCAGTCCGATGCTGGTTATGTATCCTGACAAAGAAGAGATGAGGCGTGTTGCCAGAAAAGTGTTTGATGATCTGAGCGACAGTGGTATGATATCTGATGATTATAAGGCTGAGTCTGGGGAGGTGGCAGGAGGAGATGCACCGCAGGATCCACCTTATGTGCCATATGGTCCCGGCTGTGTGAATTGTGTAATGAGAAATATAATAGAGATGCTTGTATGCAATGAGTTTTGTGTGAGGCGTGACAGGCATAGAAGGCTGAGAAGAAGGTTTTATTAGTGAAGAAAACAGTAAATGTACTTGTGAGAATAGTTGTGATGGCGGTTGTGTTTGTTGTCACAGTATATTTTGTTAATATATTTCAGAATAGGAGTTATAAGAATCTGGCTTCAGAGATGAAAGGAGCGGAGCTGCCATTGGCTTATGTCGGTTATGGAGATTCGCTTCTAAATTGTATGCATGGATATACCAGTGATGTAGATCTGACATTGCTGAGGGACTCCATCACACCGATTGATGACAATAAGCATATAGATGTATGGGTTGAGAATGCTGGCAAATATGCTGACTCATACTCTTATGAGATCAGAAATATATCTGGCGATTCACTGGTTGAAAAAGGAGATATAGATGCGTTAGACAATGGCCAGGGTTATGATGTGCTTGGTATTGATGTGAGAATGGATCTCAAAGCAGATATGGAGTATATGCTTGTTGTGAAGGTAAAGGGCCGGGATGGTTCCAGTGCAGATTATTACACCAGAGTTGTGGTAAATGATGACTACCATGAGTCAGAACTGCTCCAGGCAGCAGCTGATTTTCATGATGCTACGTTTGATTTCAAAGCACTGGAGTCGGAGTCTGTCATAGGAACGTATAAACAGGAATATATGGGAAGCCAGCCGAGTGATTCAGCTGGACTGGGGCATGTCAATCTGGCAAGTGCCTATACGGATCTTATGTGGGATGGACTTGAACCGACAGTCATAAGTTCTGTAAATACGTTTATAAAAGAGATTGACGTGAACTATGCAGTTATTGAAAAGGAATACAAGATGTCGTCCATAACAGACCAGGATGTGACAAGTGTGTATTCGGTTAAGGAATTTTATAAGCTGAGCTATAAAGAAATTCCGGTAAGTGATGCAGGTGATTCAGAGAGCGATTATGTGGATGAAGAGTATTTGACAGATGACACAGATGAATCGTCGGATGGAGAGGCTGAAGCTGAAAGTGCTGAGATGGAGCCTAAGATCACTATGTTGAACTATGACCGTTATGTGGACGAGTATTTTGATAAGAATGGTATAGATGCCGTCAACAATGTATATGAGATAGGTATGGTGTCGTCGGATGATGTGGAGTATCGTTATACGGCGGACAACAAGAAGATTGCATTTGTCAGAAATGGGCAGCTTTGGATGTACGATTATTCGGAGAGTGCGATCACCATGGTTTATAGTTTCTGGATGGACGACTATACAAACGACTCATATACCTATGACAATTACGATATAAATATTATTAACTTTGAGGCGGATGGCAATTTGACGTTTGCAGTGTATGGTTATATGAACAGAGGCGATCATGAGGGCAAGCTTGGTGTGGGACTTTATGCATTTGACTACGCTTCGTTTGAAGTCGATGAGCTGATGTTTGTGGAATGCAATGTTCCTTATGAGGCGATGAAGAGTGAGACGTCCCGCCTGACGTATTATGATGGCAGTAATTTCTATTATATGATGGGTGGCAAGGTCAATGTTGTGGACGTTCAGAGCTGCAAACAGTCATATATAGCTGAAAATTTGTCATCGAGGGATGTGAAGGTTTCTGCGGATATGAGTGTCATGGCTTATGGTGAGAGTGATGATCAGTCAAAGAATACGAAAATTACTCTGATGAATATGAAGGATGGTAAGAGCTACGATATAGCTGCAGATTCGGGAGAGTGCCTTGTATGTTATGGATTCAAGGATTCCGACATGGTGTATGGAGTGTCTGCTATAAACGATGCAGATGTAGATGTTGATTCGGCATCATTTGATGGAACCAGATACAGCGAGGAAGACAGAGATATAATACCCGCATCCAGATTGTATATTGTGAATAGTGATGGTCAGCAGATAAAGGAGTATGCGAAGCAGGGATGTTATCTGATGAAAGTGGATCTGGATACAAATCTTTTATACCTGACAAGAGGAGAAAAGACTGATTCTGGTTTTGCTGCGATAAAGGATGATTTTATAACATTTAAAGAGGATGATAACAATCCGACTGTTGGGACGACACACAATGCATCCATAACAGGATTCGACAGGTTATATTTTACGGTTCCTGCGAATATTTATCTCAGTTATATACCAACGTTGAATATAACCAGGCAGAAGGTTGACAGGGAAGCATCTGATATGATAATGACTGTTGTCAGGGACAAGGTCACTTATCATGTGTATGATAATCTTGGCCTTGCCAAGATATATGATGTGGCTGGAGATGCAATAAATTATGCTATATCGGTGTCTGGAATAGTGGTGTCCAGTGATGGCGAAGTTATATACAGGCAGACTGAAAGTCAGGAATATAATACAATAGCTGCTGGAATCTTCCATCGCAGCACTGGTACTGTAGATGCGTCACTGCAGGATTGCCTGTACATGGTTCTCAGATATCAGGGCGTACAGGTTGACGAAGATCAGCTTGGCACATATGATGATCCTGTGACGGCATTAAATGAGCTGGGCAAGAGGCAGGGAATAGATATTACTGGTCTTTCACTTGATATGGTACTTGGATATGTAAGTGCTGGTATTCCGGTAATTTCCATGATAGATGATGGCCGGTATGTACTGGTGGTAAGTTATAATGATGCAGATGTCAGGTACTATGATCCTGTTGAGAACAAAGAGATAGTTGTATCAAGAGAAGAGTATACAGACATGATGGTGAAATGCCACAATGTGCTTTATACTTATGTAGAAGAATAGAAAACAAAACAAGAGGGCTGCGAAAGCAGACCCTCTTGTTTATTAGTTGTAGTATAAAGTTATATCATAGATACCTCAGAGCATCCTGAATGGTATTGATTACTCCTCTGATATAGTACCAACTGGACATGAACCAGCGCAGGCACCACATGAGATACACTGTGAACCATCGATAACAAATACGCCGCCATTATCACTGATAGCGCCAACTGGACATGATCCAGCGCATGAACCACAACCGATACATGAATCGCCAATAACGAATGCCATAATTGTTTCCTCCTTATAAAGTAAAAATAATCACAGACTTATTGTAAAACAAAAGTCAATAATTAGCAAGTAATAATAATATTTATCAACAAGGTATATTTTTCAATAAGCATCAATAAGCGAAATAAATTTTATAAATATCAAAAGGGATAGACATTTAAAATAGGGTATAATATAATGTGAATGCTGAGAAGAGATGATTTATCAAGGAGGAATTATATAATGACAACTATCAGTAAGGATATGCTTATAAATGATATTATAGCAGTTGATGCAGGAATTGCAGCTATACTTATGGCAGCGGGAATGCATTGTATAGGCTGTCTTGCAGCAGCAGGTGAGACTTTGGAGGAGGCGGCAGCAGTTCATGGACTTGACGCTGTAGAGCTTGAACTTGAGATCAATGATTACCTTGCAAAAAAGGAGGCTGAGTAGTATACTTGCTGAATATCAGTATTGTGTACTATAAAGGATGGAGATAGATATGAAGACAGATGGAACTAATCCTCCCGGGCAGGACTCATTTGGGCTTATAGATATAAATTGTCATATTCTGCCAGGAGTAGAAGATGGACCGGATAATTTTCGGGAAGCAGTAGAAATGCTCCGGATAGCATATGATGAAGGCATAAGGACGATAGTGGCGACACCGCCATATAATAAGAAAAATCCTATACTTGATGGCGACAAGTTGGACCGTATAGTGGAGCAGCTTAACGTGGAGGCAGGTAAGATAGATCCGGACTACAGGGTGTACCTTGGAAGAGAGATTGAGTACAATGACGAGAATCACCGAAAGATCATATCCGGACAGCTTGACTCAATGGCCGACAGTAAGTATGTGATGATAAGGTTTGCATATGATATAGATTTTGAAACGATATCGGAGGCCATAAGAGATATCAATATGGATGGTTACATACCTATCGTTGCGAATGTTGAGCAATATGAATGTCTTGACGAGGATGAGGACAAGGTTGAGGAACTGATACAGTTTGGCGCTTATATTCAGATAAGTGCAGCAGCTGTTGTGGGTGATCTTGGACACGATATAAAGAGCTTTGCCAGAAAGCTTCTTAAGGAGGAACTTGTTCATTTTGTAGCATCGGATGCTCTGGATTCGGAAGACAAAGCACCATATCTCAGAGAATGTGCTGAGTATATAGAAAGAAAGTACGGCGAAGATTATATGGTTGAGTTGTTCTATACCAATCCAAAGGCTGTTATAGAAAATGATGACATAGATATATAAGACAGTAAAAAAGAAGGATTCGAATTGTTCGGATCCTTCTTTTGTTGATGGTTTGTTAAGAAACTTAAAGTGATGAACATTTATTGACTTACAGCGCTGAAAGCGTCTGTATGGCTTCGTCTGCCATAATGCTGATAAAGTGTTCTTTGAAATGGGCTGGCATAGCATATGTCAATTTGCGACTTGTTCCGTACTCTGCAAGTATGTTGCATGTTCTGACAAACTCCTGGGTAGTGTTGCTGCTGTTTGTAAGGACAAGATAGTATCTGTTATCAGTTGGATTCTTGTACAACATGTTGTTGCTGAAGTAAAATGATGCAACCTGCTTTGATGCGCTTATGAGTGTGTCAAGCGAATCAAATATATAGAGAGAAGTCATGTTCTCACTAGGAGATCCAACAGTATGTGTATTCTCAATATCTGACGATGAATTGCTGCTTTCTGGCTGGGAAACCTGCGTTGCAAAATCTCCGGCAGAGCCGGCAAGACCAGATATGGTGTTAAATATTCCCTCTATGGCATCACGAACGCTCTGTGGTACAGAACCGGATCCACTGATTTCAATGTGGGCAACAGCTCCGTTCTCATCGATGTCACTGTCGTCATCTATATCGTCGTCAAATTCTTCAGGTTCACTGTCGTCATCGTCATCTATTTCATATTCACTGGTTTTGGTAAAACGTGAAAAACGAGTATCAAGTTCCTCTGGATCCTCAACTTTGGTCACAATGAGAATCAGGCAGTCGGGTGATACAGGAATAGCTTCGATCATAAGCGGAGTGTCGTCTGCTTCAAAGCCTAATTCTACAGATGCCTGCTGAAGCATATCTTTGAAAAGCTCCTTAGCTTTTTGAGAACCATATGCCAGCTCTGAGATCTTGAGTTGTTTCTCAGTCAGATCAGCTTTGTTGAGTGTGCATCTTATCTGATTTTCACTTAATCGTTCAATCTTCAATAGAATCGACCCCCTTTTTAATAAGTTGATTGTACTAAAATGTGTATTATAGTTTACCACATTTGTCAAGCAAGTAAATAGAATATAAAGAGAAATTATTGGAATTTTCACAATAATTTCATACATTTTTAAGCGATTGCAGCAGCCTCGGTATTCGGGTGCATTGCTTAATTATACAGTATGTTGATTTCTGTGAATATTTCGTTAAACATGCCAAAAAGGGGTTGGAAAAATGCCAATATTGGGGTATTGTGAGGATGTGAGCGGAACATACTCAGAGATGATAACTGAGATGCCTGGGGTTACGGGCTCAATTCTTTATTTTTCAACAAATTCTATCTGATTCTTATCGTTTCAGATGCAATTCCCAGAGATAGTGAATGGATCGGTGCTCACATATTCCCATAATACAGTTTATTTATATGGAAGATACCAGAAGCAGAAGTGAATGGATTAATACATCACAACACACATTTCACATTGCACACCTGTATATGGGAAAATAGTTTATCAAGGGGGGATGCCTATAGGTTAAAAATTTAAATCAAATGTAGTGTATAGATTATGTTTTAATTATGCACAGAGTTACACACATATCAAAGATGCTTAACCTTGGGGCTCCGCCGGCTGTCACTGCGGAGCCCCTTTTAGGTGGAAAACTGACAGATTTGGTTATCTGCATGTGGTGGAATTTATCCATTCGGTTACTGCGTCGCAGATTGCGTTTGCAATATCGGTCTGGTATACGTCGGTTGTCAGTTTTGCACATTCATCGGTGTTGCTGAGAAAACCGCATTCCACAATGATTGCAGTGCAGTGATTTTCGGTGAGAACCATATATTCGGAGTTGCCTTTTGCACATCTGTGGTTGGAAGGATCTGCATCTGATATCAGATGTTCCTGAATGCATTCCGCAAGGATTTTGCCTTCTCTGGAGGTTGAATAATAAAATACCTGGGCTCCGTGCACATCTGGTGCAGAGTAGCTGTTTTGATGGATGCTGATGAACAGGTCTGCATTTTTTTTGTCTGCAATGCTTATTCTGGTTTTCAGATCAGAAGATTTGCGGTTGCTGCCGCTCTGCTGTCCCAGTGATGAGTCGTTGCTTCGTGTCATGTGTACACTGAACCCATTTGATGAAAGTGAGGTCTTCAGTTTCTCAGATATGGCAAGATTTATATCCTTCTCTGCAATGCCATCAGGACTCACCTTGCCCGGATCATATCCTCCATGTCCGGGATCTATGACTATGACAAAAGGGGTGCTTTCGTCTGAACTGTCTTGGGAAATTTCGTTTTCAGATTCATCTGAGTCGCTGGATTTCCTGTAATTTGATGATCCTGATTGGCTGCGGTTATCAGATATCTGTGAACAGGATCCTTTGAAAGTCTGCTTTTCGTTTGGAATCACAATGAAGAGATAACATAAGACCGGTGGGATGGCCACGGCAATGACAATGGCGGCGATCAATATGTACAGTTTGAGATTGTGCTTCATGGTTGTACCTGAACAGAATTTATTTGCTTTATTTATATGCGTAAGGAGTGGGGGGATATGCCAGAAGAAATGAGTATATTTAAATATTTGACAGGGTAACAGTGCTGGGCTAAAATATGGGCGTACAGTAAAGCTTTGTGGGAGGTTTACATATAATGGATACAATATTTGCAAAGGCTGGTGTGGACGACGATCATATGTATGAGGAGGCGTCCAGAATCCTGAAGAATGGAGGGCTGGTTGCATTTCCTACGGAGACAGTGTACGGACTTGGCGGAGATGCGCTGAATCCGGACGCGTCACACAAGATATATGCGGCGAAAGGCAGACCTTCGGATAATCCTTTAATAGTTCATATAGCTGATACAGCTAGCGTGTATGAACTTGCGAAAGAAGTCAATGATGATACTAAGAAACTTATGGAGGCATTCTGGCCGGGACCACTTACGATCATATTGAACAAAAAGGATATAGTTCCGCATACAACAACTGGCGGGTTGGACACGGTTGCGATAAGAATGCCGTCACATCCTTCCGCTATGAGGCTGATAAAGGAATCTGGAGTTTTTATAGCAGCACCCAGCGCCAATCTGTCGGGAAGACCTTCTCCCACGACTGCGCAGCACGTGCAGCAGGATATGGATGGCAGGATAGATATGATCATAGACGGTGGTGCTGTGGGCATAGGAATAGAGTCGACGATAGTTGATATGACTGGTGACAGGCCTACTATATTGCGACCTGGTTATATCACCCAGGATATGATAAAAGATATAGTTGGAGATGTGACCATAGATCCGGCTATAACAGGTATGAACAATGCTTTGAGACCCAAAGCACCAGGAATGAAATACACACATTATGCACCTAAGGGCAAGCTCACAATAGTGGAGGGCAGCCGCGAAGATGTAGCTGCAAAGATAAGAAGTCTTGTGGCTGAGAAGAAGGCAGAGGGTTACAAAACTGCTGTTTTATGCGATACAGACAATGTGAAACTGTATGATGATGGTGTGTGTGAAAATGTATTTGACGCTGGAACGAAGAGGAATGAAATCACTGTGTCTGCCGGGTTATACAGTCTGCTGCGGACATGCGATGACATAGGTGCACAGTACATGTACAGTGAGTCGTTTGAGGAGGGGGATATGGGATATGCCATCATGAACCGTCTGATAAAAGCGGCAGGACACAGGATCATAAAGGCCTGAGTTGATCGGGTATATCAGGATCGATATTAATAATCAAAAAACATAGATAATCAGGAGGATTAAGAGATGATAGCACTTGGATGTGATCATGGCGGTTATGAGCTTATGCAGGAGGTTATAAAGCACCTCGAGGAACGTGGATTTGAGTACAAGAATTTTGGATGTTACAGCACCGAGTCTGTGGATTATCCTGTATATGGACAGGCTGCAGCAAAGGCTGTTGCATCAGGAGAATGCGACAGGGGAATTATTATATGTGGAACAGGAATAGGAATATCTATCTCTGCAAACAAGATTAAGGGAATAAGAGCTGCCCTGTGTCATGATTGTTTCTCAGCACAGGCGACAAGAGAGCATAACGATGCAAATATGCTGGCAATGGGAGCCAGAGTTATAGGACCGGGACTTGCCCTGAAGATAGTAGACATCTTCCTCGATACCCCATTCTCAAACGACGAGCGCCACATAAGAAGAATCGGAATGATAGAGTGATATCATGCGCATGCTTTACATAAAAAAGAACCCATAACAGTTTGGTCAAGACTGCTATGGGTTCTTTTTTATATGGTATTCGTCATATTATTCAAATAATCTGGTCAAATACCAATTAAAAGGAAGAAAAATGATTAATGGATAAACATAAGTATTATCAACATAGTCACATTGTACATTAACAATAAAAAAATATCAAGGGGGTTGTACAAACTTTACAAAATGTTTATTTACATTACAGCATTATCATTATAAAATAATACTACATGAGTTTTGACATAATAATATAAAGTGATGATTTGCTAAAGTGCCTGATATAACAGAAGCTTTTGGAAACATGATCTGAAGTTGAAGTTCATAGTAAATATAAGGGAGGAATAGTATGCTGCAGGAGACTATGAAAGCTATAACTGATGCGGAATCACAGGCTGATGAGATAGTGAGGAAAGCGAAGGAAGAAGCGGATTATAAGATAGCTGCTGCAAAGAAAGAGGCGGCGGGCATGATAGCAGCTGCCGGGGCAGATGCAAAGGACGGCATGAAGAATGCTGAGGCTGAGCAGAAAGCGGAAGAGGACAAGCTGACTGTAAAAGCCATTGATCTGGCGACTGCGGAGGCTGGACGCCTCAAGGAAAAAGCCGCGCAGCAGGAGAAAGCTGTCATTGATATGATAATTGCTGAGCTGACCAGGCAGGCGTGACTGCAAAACAATAATTAAAGTAGAAAGGGGGTAGACATATGGCGGTACTTCCTATGAAGAAGATCACGATCTGTGCCATGAAGCGTGAGAGAAAGGCGATACTCGAGAAGCTGCAGGCTCTGGGCATGGTGGAGATTGAGACAGGAAGTCAGGAGACAGATGACTTTAAGAAGATGAACACCAACACCCAGCGCGCCAAGTACGAGAAACGTGCGCAGGACACAGATGGGGCATTGGAGATACTCGACAGGTATGTTCCAGAGAAGACGTCCCTGTTTTCCAGTCTCGAAGGAAGACGGGAAGTAGACAAGGATGACATCCGGCACATAATTGACAACAGACTGGAGTACAATCGCAAGGTAAAGAAGATACTGGAGATGAACAAAGACATCGCCAGCTGTGAAGCGGGCATAGTGAAATGTCAGATCGCCATAGAAGGACTTGCTCCATGGATGAACATGGACATTCCGATAAATACCACTGAGACGGAAAAGACGGAGGTTCTTATAGGAACTATGCCTCCGGGATATACAGAGACGTCGGTGGAGCTTCTCATACAGGAGAAGGATTCTGAACTAAAGGCATTTACGGTTAGTGTGATTGGTTCAGATAAAGATCAGACCTGTATGGTGGTCATTGCGTTAAAGACGATATCTGGGGAAGTGGAGGAGATATTGAGATCCCACGGATTTACGAAGATATCGTATTTTTCAAGAAGAACTCCGGCTGATAAGGCGGAGAAGTATAGGGAGGATATACGGGAATTTGAACAGTGGGTAGAGGACAAAAAAAATGCCCTCACGGAACTGGCGGAAGACCGGGGAAAACTGAAAGAACTTGCCGATTATTACAGGATACGTGCTGACAAATATCAGGTTCTCGGAAGTCTGCTTCAGTCAAAGAGCACATTTGTCATATCGGGTTATGTGCTGGCGAGAGATGCAGATAAGGTTGTACAGATACTGAACGATGAATTCAGTGTCATGACAGATATAAGTGATGTACCGGATGATGAGACGGCACCTGTACAGTTACAGAATCCAAAGATGTTTGCATCCGCAGAGGGAGTTCTGGAATCGTTTGGACTTCCCGGCAAAGGAGAGATGGACCCGACCACGCCGATGGCGATATTTTATATATTCCTGTTCGGACTGATGCTGTCAGATGCGGCATATGGACTCATCATATTCCTGGCGTGCTTTATTCTGATAAAGAAATTCCCGAAGATGGACAGTGCACTTGCCAAATCGCTGAGGCTGTTCATGTACTGTGGTATATCAACACTTATATGGGGAATATTATTTGGCGGTTTCTTTGGAGACCTGATAACTGTAGTGTCCAGGACATTCTTTCATCATGAGGTGACATTTGCACCGGTGTGGTTTGCACCGCTTGACAATCCTATGAAGCTGCTGCTTTATTCGCTGTTGTTTGGATTGATACACCTGTTTGGAGGTCTGGCTTTAAAGGGATATATGTGTCTTAAGAAGAAAGATGTAAAAGCATTTATATGTGATGTGCTTTCGTGGTTCATGCTCATAACAGGGCTTGTGCTCATGCTCGTGCCGACAGAGCTTTTTGCATCAATTGCGCAGATGCAGTTCAATTTCCCGGATTGGCTGAAGACTACAAGCTATGGTCTGGCGATAGCTGGAGCTGCGATCATAGTGCTCATGTCGGGAAGAGACCACAAGAATCCGGTGCTCAGACTTGCACTTGGACTGTATGACATTTACAACTTGACGGGATGGCTGTCAGATCTGCTGTCATACTCAAGACTTCTGGCACTTGGCCTTGCCACAGGAGTAATCGCACAGGTTATAAATCAGATGGGAAGCATGGCTGGCGACGGAGTATTTGGAGCGGTAGTGTTCATACTCGTATTCATAGTTGGACATCTGTTCAATCTGGCTATAAACATGCTCGGTGCATACGTGCATACATGCCGTCTGCAGTATGTAGAGTTCTTCGGCAAGTTCTATGAAGGCGGTGGTAATCCATTCAAACCGTTCAGGGAGAACACAAAATATGTGGACATTGTAAATGGCACTGAGGCACAGAAATAAAGATATTATTTAGGAGGAGAAAATATTATGACAATGGGAACAGTTTTGGCATTAGTGGGAGCTGCACTGGCAGTTATACTTGCAGGTATGGGATCTGCATATGGAGTAGGAGTTGCAGGACAGGCAGCAGCAGGAGTAGTAAGTGAAGATCCAAGCAAATTCGCAAAGGTTCTTATTATCCAGCTTCTTCCGGGTACACAGGGTATCTACGGACTTCTGGTTGGATTCATCGCACTTTCAAATATTGGAATCCTTTCAGGAACACCAAAGGAGCTCACAGTGGCTCAGGGACTTATGATGCTCGCAGCATGTCTGCCTATAGCAGTTGTAGGTCTTGTATCAGCAATGCATCAGGGAAAGACAGCAGTTGCAGCGGTTGGAATCGTAGTAAAGAAGCCGGATCAGTTTGGTAAGGCAATGCTTTTCCCAGCCATGGTTGAGACATACGCAATCCTTGCACTTCTGGTGTCAATACTCGCTGTAAATGGAATTAAACTTTAATTTTCGTAAGGAGGACCCGCGTAAGCGGGAGATCCCTTGCGAATATGCATGCGCCGCGCGCTGCGCCTATTCATGCGCATGCTCAATTATTTTCGTAAGGAGGAGGATGTACTTTTATGACAGGATTGGAAACAATCGTAGAACAGATTCTCCAGGAAGCCAGACAGAATGCAGATGAGATAAGTGCCAAGGCCGATAGAAATGTTGATTCCATCATTGCAAATGCAAAGAAGACTGTAGACAAGATGAATGCAGAGTCAGCGGAAAAACTTGCACAGGCGGAAAAGGCCGGGGTGTTCAGAGCAAAGTCGTCATCTGAGTTAAAAAAGAGACAGACAGTGCTCCGGGCAAAGCAAGCGATCATAACTGATATGCTTGATAAGGCTTATGCTCA
This sequence comes from uncultured Coprococcus sp., assembly GCA_900548215.1. Taxonomy (GTDB): domain Bacteria; phylum Bacillota; class Clostridia; order Lachnospirales; family Lachnospiraceae; genus Coprococcus. Next base: position 26,373 of record URJI01000014.1, read on the forward strand.
TATGCTTAGTCTTCCTGATGAAGAATATTTTGATATAATTTTGAAATGTCTTAATAATTCTGTTCAGAAGAAGAGTGGAACTATGATATTCTCGGCCAAGGACAGAGGGAGGCTTACCCCGGATGTGGAGACTGAGATTGGCAGGATAGCCACAGCGCATGGCGGTTTGCTTGCTATATCAGACGAATGTTGCGACATTGAGGGTGGATTTGTGCTTTCCTATGGCGGAATAGAAGAGAATTGTTCATTTAAGGCATTGTTTGATGCAAATAAGGAGAGCCTGGCAGATAAGGTGAATCATTTCTTATTTGCCGACAGCGAATAGTTGGAGGTAGGCAGATGGCAGACAAATATATATATGCGGTTGCCAGGGTCAGGGCTCTTGAGATGTCACTGTTTTCGCAGGCGATCATAGAGCAGCTGATAGCAATGGACACCTACAAGAAGGCTGTTCAGTTTATCAGAGAAAAAGGCTGGGGCGACAGCGATTCATCCAAAATGGATGAGGATGAGATATTGAATGCTGAGGTGGAGAAGACCTGGGCGGCGGTGTCAGAGATGGTTGATGACATGGCTGTATTTGACGTGATAAGGATGCCGGATTTGTTCCACAATCTCAAAGCAGCCATAAAGACAGTAGTTGCAGGAGAGACACCGGCAAAAGTTTTTTTCGACAATGCGCAGATAAATGGTGAGCAGATGCTGGCGATAGTCAGGGATAAGGCATGGGACAGACTGCCAGAATACATGAGAGAGTGTGCGGTATCTTCGTGGGAGACCATGGTACATGCCGGAGATGGACAGATGTGTGATGCCATTATAGACAGAGGAACGCTTAACGCCATCAAGGCTGTAGCAAAAAAGGCAAATGATCCTCTTCTTCGAGACTATGCGGAGACAACTGTGGCTGTGGCTGACATCAAGATCGCTGTCAGGGCAATGAAGACCGGAAAAAACATTGATTTCATGGAGCGTGCCATGGCAGAGTGCGACACAATTGATGTTGACAGACTTTCTGCTGCAGCGGTTGCCGGTATGGAGGAGATACAGAGATATCTTGCTGATACACAGTATGCTGAGGGGGCGGACGCACTGGCATCTTCTGCATCAGCATTTGAGAGATGGTGTGACAACAGGATCATAGAGACCATAAAGCCTCAGAAATATAACCCATTTACTGTGGGACCTATAGTTGCGTATATTCTGGCAAGGCTTAACGAGATAAAGACAGTCAGGATCATATTGACGTGCAAACTGAATCAGCTTCCGGAGGATGCAATCAGGGAAAGGGTAAGGGAGATGTATGTATAAGATAGCTGTGATGGGTGATTATGACAGCATATACGGATTTGCAACCCTGGGTCTGGACACATTTCCTGTGAAGAATCCGGACTATGCGGCAGCACAGTTGAAGAGGCTGGCAGAGGAAGATTATGCAGTTATATATATGACAGAAGCTCTTGCAGAAGAGCTTTCAAAGGAGATAGATAAATACAGAGAGGTTATGAAGCCTGCAATCATTCTCATACCGGGAATATCGGGCAATACAGGAGCGGGTATAGCAGGAGTTAAGAAATCCGTTGAGCAGGCAGTAGGCTCAGACATATTATTTAATGAAGAATAATTAGAAAATAATGGTGAAACGAGCGGATATAGGTAATTGCGAAATCGGTATAATTCGATTTTGATATACTAAACTGCCTCAATCATATCGGAAAGAGGATTCGCAATTATCTATGGAGCGAGTGAGTATAGAAGGGAGCGTGAGCTGTTAAGTGGCTACAGGAAAGATTAAGAAGGTCGCCGGACCACTGGTCATCGCTGAGGGCATGCGTGATGCAAATATGTACGACGTGGTGCGTGTAAGTGAGAGCAGACTTATCGGCGAGATCATAGAGATGCACGGAGATCAGGCATCAGTTCAGGTATACGAGGAGACATCAGGACTTGCACCGGGAGCACCAGTCGAGTCAACGGGAATGCCTCTGTCAGTTGAGCTGGGACCGGGACTTATAAGCAGTATATATGATGGAATCCAGAGACCGCTGGATGACATCATGAAGATATGTGGCAATAACCTGAAGCGAGGAGTTGAAGTACCATCGCTGAAGAGAGATATCAAGTGGACATTTGTTCCGACTGCCAAGGTGGGCGATAAGGTGTCGGCAGGCGATGTGATAGGAACAGTTCAGGAGACTGTGGTCGTCACACAGAAGATTATGGTGCCTTATGGTGAGACAGGAACCATCAAAGAGATAAAGGCAGGAGAATTCACAGTTGAGGAGACTGTGTGTGTGGTTGAGACAGACAAGGGTGACAGGGAGCTGACACTCATGCAGAAGTGGCCGGTTCGTAAGGGCCGTCCATATCAGGAAAAGATACCACCGGTTATGCCACTTATCACAGGACAGAGAGTTGTGGATACATTCTTCCCTATCGCAAAGGGTGGTGTGGCTGCGGTTCCCGGACCTTTCGGAAGCGGCAAGACAGTCATCCAGCACCAGCTTGCAAAGTGGGCTGAGGCGGATATCGTTGTCTACATCGGATGCGGAGAGCGTGGAAATGAGATGACAGATGTTCTGAACGAGTTTCCAGAGCTGAAGGATCCGAAGACAGGACATTCACTCATGCAGAGAACAGTCCTCATAGCCAACACATCGGATATGCCGGTTGCGGCCAGAGAGGCATCTATATATACAGGTATAACTATAGCTGAGTATTTCCGTGATATGGGTTACTCGGTGGCACTCATGGCGGATTCCACATCGCGTTGGGCTGAGGCGCTCAGAGAGATGTCAGGACGTCTGCAGGAGATGCCTGGTGAGGAGGGTTATCCTGCTTACCTCGGTTCAAGACTTGCGCAGTTCTACGAGAGAGCCGGAATGGTCAAAACTCTCGGCAGTGAGGGAAGAACCGGTGCGCTGTCGGTTATCGGTGCGGTTTCTCCTCCGGGTGGAGATATCTCCGAGCCGGTTTCGCAGGCTACACTTCGAATCGTCAAGGTATTCTGGGGACTGGATTCATCGCTTGCGTACAAGAGACATTTCCCTGCCATCAACTGGCTGACCTCATACTCTCTGTATGTGGACAATATGGGCAAATGGTTCGAGGAAAATGTAAATGAAAAGTTCATGGTCGATAGACAGAAGATGATGACCCTGCTTCAGGAGGAAGCAGAGCTCGATGAGATCGTTAAGATGGTAGGTATGGATGCCCTTTCAGCGGGAGACCGACTGAAGATGGAGGCGGCGAGATCCATCAGAGAGGATTTTCTTCACCAGAACTCATTCCATGATGTGGACACATACACACCGCTTCACAAGCAGTTTTTGATGATGGAGCTCATCATGGCATTTTATGAGGAGTCGGCGCAGGCTCTTGCCGGTGGGGCAAGCATAAGAAATATTCTGAACATGCCGATCAGAGAAAAGATCGGACGATTCAAATATGTGCTTCCTGAGAATGTGGATGAAGAGTACGAGAAGATATCCAAGGAGCTTGACAAAGAGCTTCAGGAAGCTATAGAGAAGGAGGACTAAGACTATGCCAAAGGAATACAGAACGATACAGGAAGTTGCTGGTCCTCTGATGCTGGTGCACGGAGTTGAGAATGTAGCTTATGATGAGCTGGGTGAGATTGAGTTGGCGGACGGCGAGATCAGACGATGTAAGGTCCTTGAGATAAATGGCGAGGACGCCCTGGTACAGCTCTTTGAGAATTCAACAGGTATCAATCTTTCAAACAGCAAGGTAAGATTCCTTGGAAGGAGTATGGAGCTCGGCGTATCAGAAGATATGCTTGGCCGTGTATTTGACGGACTTGGAAGACCTATAGATGGTGGTCCTGAGATACTTCCAGATGAGAGAAGAGATATCAACGGTCTGCCGATGAATCCGGCTGCCAGGAACTATCCGTCTGAGTTTATTCAGACAGGTATATCAGCCATAGACGGACTAAACACGCTGGTAAGAGGCCAGAAGCTGCCTATATTCTCGGCTTCAGGACTTCCGCACAGCCAGCTTGCAGCACAGATAGCAAGACAGGCAAAGGTGCGCGGAACAGATGAGCCATTTGCCGTCGTATTTGCAGCCATGGGTATCACATTTGAGGAGGCAAACTTCTTCACAGAGAGCTTCAAGGAGACTGGTGCCATAGACAGAACAGTCCTCTTCATCAACCTGGCAAATGATCCTGCGGTTGAGCGTATCGCCACACCTAGAATGGCACTTACCGCCGCTGAGTATCTTGCATTCGAGAAGAACATGCACGTTCTGGTAATCCTCACGGATATCACGAACTATGCGGATGCACTTCGTGAGGTATCAGCTGCAAGAAAAGAGGTTCCGGGACGCCGTGGTTATCCTGGATACATGTACACTGATCTGGCAACTCTGTACGAGAGAGCAGGAAGACAGAAGGGCAAGAATGGAAGTATCACCATGATACCGATCCTGACTATGCCCGAGGATGACAAGACTCATCCTATACCTGACCTTACGGGATATATCACGGAGGGGCAGATCATTCTCTCAAGAGAGCTGTACAGAAAGGGAATCACACCGCCTATCGATGTACTTCCATCACTGTCCAGACTTAAGGATAAGGGAACCGGTGAGGGCAAGACCAGAGGAGATCACGCCAGCACCATGAACCAGTTATTTGCCGCTTATTCAAGAGGAAAGGATGCCAAGGAGCTCATGACTATCCTGGGTGAGTCGGCACTTTCGGATATAGATATCATATATGCAAAGTTTGCAGAGGCATTTGAGAAGGAGTATGTATCCCAGGGGTACGGCACCGACAGAAATATTGAGGAGACACTTGCCATAGGCTGGAAGCTTCTTTCTATTCTTCCTAGAGCCGAACTGAAGCGTATCGACGACAAGTGGCTTGACATGTATTACGGAAAGTAGTGGGTAGGCAATTTTGAAAGATGTAGGTTGTGTTCGTCCCCATTGCGGCATATATTGCCAACCGGGGGTCGCTTCCGCTTGCCGCAATGGGGACGCAATTAAATGTACGACATTCAAAATTGCCATATACACGTTGTCTTTGTAATACATGTCAAATAGCTGGAAAATATATTTGGAAGAAAGGAGAAGACAGATGGCTAATGTTGTGGTTAATCCAACCAGAATGGAGCTGACAAGGCTTAAGAAGAAGCTGGTCACGGCATCCAGAGGTCATAAGCTCCTGAAGGATAAAAGAGATGAGCTGATGAGGCAGTTCCTTGACATGGCAAGAGAGAATATGGAACTGAGAATGAAGGTTGAGGCTGGCATCAAAGCTGCCAACACAGGCTTTGTAATAGCGAAGGCTGGTATGAATGAGCAGACGTTGAGTACTGCGCTCATGGTTCCGAAGCAGGAGGTGCGGATCGCCCTTAGCGACAGGAATGTAATGAGTGTTGACATTCCGGTGTACGACTATAAGATGAAAAGCGCAAATTCAAATGACATATATTCGTATGGATTTGCATTTACATCTGGAGAGCTGGACGATGCAGTGAAGTCCCTCTCGGATATACTTCCTGATATGCTGAGACTGGCGGAGGTGGAGAAGTCCTGCCAGATGCTCGCAGCGGAGATAGAGAAGACCAGAAGGCGTGTAAATGCTCTTGAGCATGTCATCATCCCAGAGACCCGAGAGGGAATAAAGTATATAAGCATGAAGCTTGATGAGAATGAGCGAAGTACTCAGGTCAGACTTATGAAGGTCAAGGACATGATGCTGGAGGAGGCTCATCACTACAAAGAGCATCAGTTTGAGCATGCGCAGTAGACAGAATTACATTCTATGTAAGGTAATAAAAAACGAAACTGGTTTCCGATATTTAAATTTATAGGACAAAAGTTTTGCTAAAAACCGCCCATACCCCGGATAAATAAAGGGGTGTGGGCGGTTTGATCTTTTTGTTGAATATTGAATTAGTCAGTTGTATCCCTTCGCAGAAGAACTGGCGTGATCTTCTTGTGGACGGGAACTGTGTTTATATGTGGTTTCCTTTTCTTGCGTTCGTCCATTTCGTTTACCAGAAGCTCCATGGCTGTGTGGGCTATAACATCAATCTGCTGACCGATGGTGGAGATAGGTATGATGGCATCCTCGGCAATCGGGGAACCATCGAAACCAACTATACGATAGCTTTCCGGCAGAGAACCATATTTTTTGATGATAATATTCAGCAGAATATTTGCAAATGTATCATTGGCTACGAAGATTCCTTTTTTCTTAGTCGGATATTTTTCTTCTATCTCGCAGAATATGTCATATATTTTGTTGTACGAATCATGGTATGTGTTGCCCAGTTCCCGAAGAAACAACTCATATGTGACATTCTGCTCACGGCACACATCCTCAAAGGCTGCAATTCTTTTGTAGCTTGGTATCTCCTGTGGAACATTTGAATTGATATGTATAAGTACATCACAGTTATTCCTTATAAGCAGACTTGTGGCCTGCATTGCCCCCATGTAGTTGTCGGTGTTGACGCTGTCGATGTACTTGTCCTCACGCTCTATAGATACGATAGGGATATTGTAGGATGCCAGTTCCTGTGATGATATAGTGTGGCTGAGAATGATCATTCCTTCTATGTTGTAGGCAAGAAGCTCCTGAATGTATCTGCGCTCCAGTTCTTCATCACCGCTTCCTGGGAATACAAGAAATTTATAGCCGTAGTCCTTGTATGTGAGAAGCAGCTGGTTTAGCATCTCTGAATAGTAGTGCAGGTACAGATTTGGAATTATGAGACCGATGAACTCGGTCTTGCCGTTTGCAAGGACTTTAGCCAGTTTGTTTTCCTGGTAGTTCAGATCTTTTAATGCCTGTGATATTTTATCCTGATTTTGCAGAGTGACGGAATCGGGATTGTTGAAATATCTTGATATCGTTGTCTTGGAAAAACCTGTGTATTTTGCTATGTCGTCAAATGTGACTTTCTTTTTATTCATCTAATATCCTCCCAAAATGAATATCCAAATCTTCAGAGCAGATATCCAAAAGCTACGTTCAGTATACCCATTTACACGCAATAATGCAACAAAATAAATAACCGGTTACTTTTCCTTATTTACAACAAAATTCGTGCATAAAAAATACGAAAAAAGTATAAAAATCAGGTTGACTTTGGAATGTTCGGGTGATAACATAAGAATATCAAAGTAACCGGTTACGTAACCGGTTACACAATGTGAAAGGAGAAGTTTATGAGAAAGAAATCGTTGATGGTGTTTCTTGCGGCGGCAGCTTTTGCCGGATGTCTTGCCGGATGTGGCAAGAGTGAGCCGGAGCCAGGCAGCATAGCCGGTTACGATGAAGGGGAACAGTATCTGTCAATATGGGTGCATTCCATAGAAGATACTGACGAAGGACGGTGTTATAAGAAGTCGGTGGAGGCGTTTAACGAGAAGTATGACGGAACATACTTTGCAGATATCGAATTTATACCGAGAAATGACAGTGGCGGAGGATATTCTGACAAGATCAATGCATCGGTTATGACAGGGGATCTACCGGACGTTCTTACTGTCGATGGACCCAATATTGCAGCATATGCTGAGAATGGAATCATCCAGCCACTGGCAGAGATAAGTGATGACGATAAGAGTATTTATCTTGATTCCATCATCGAACAGGGTACATACAATGATAAGCTGTATGCACTTGGCGCCATGGAGTCCAGCGTCGGCTGCTACTACAACAAGGACATACTTGAGGAGGCAGGAGTTGAAATTCCTGATGCCGATCATCCATGGACATTCAGCGAGTTTCTGGATGTTCTAGAGAAAGTAAAGCCGGTATGTGAGGCTAAGGGCGGATATGTACTTGATATGACCTTTCCGGTGGGTGAGGCAACTATTTATTACTACGCACCGTTTTTCTGGTCAAATGGTGGCAGCCTTGTTGATGACACGGGACTTAAGGTGGACGGCGTGTTCAATTCAAAGGAAAATGCGGACACTGTGAATTATTTCAAGACTATACTGGCAAATGGCTACATGAGCAGCGTTCCTATCCAGAACCTTTTTGAAAGTGGCAGAGCAGCATTCAAGTTTGATGGTGCTTGGGAAGTCAATACTTTGTATACAAGCTATCCTGATGTATCTTTTGGTGTTGCGCCTTATGTAGTGGGTGACAACTGGAACGGTGAAAGATATACACCGACTGGATCATGGGCGTATGCAGCTTCATCCAAGACAGAGAATCTTGAGGGCGCGACTAAGCTTGTACAGTGGATGAGCGGTGTTGAGAGCGGCAAGATGCTCTGGAATGATACTAAGACGTTCCCTTCAACTTACGAGGCGTTTGAGAGTATAGACATATTCCAGACGGATGAGAACTACAGTGCACTTTACAATCAGCTTTCCAAGTATGGACATCCGAGACCAAAGACACCTGTTTATCCTCAGGTGAGCACATCATTCCAGCAGGTGCTTGAGAACTGTGTGCTGAGTGGTGAAGATGTTGGGAATCAGCTGGATAAATCTGTGGAAAGGATAAACGCTAAGCTGAAGCGTTACAGGTAAAAGATTATGAAAAAGAAAAAAAGAGAATCGATAATGGGAATGGCCTTTTTTGGCCCGGCATTACTTCTGCTGACTATATTCCTTTTTCTGCCGATGATACTCACACTGGTGTTCAGCTTTACTGATTTCTTTGCACTCAATCCAAAGCTGACACACTTTACAGGTCTGGGAAATTATATACAGATTTTCCAGGATGAGGATTATCTCAAGGCATTTGTGAATACTATCAAGTTTGTGGTGATCATAGTTCCGCTTCAGGGAATAGGAGCACTGGTGCTGGCACTTCTTATAAATAAGGTCACCAGATGCAAGACTTATTTCAAGGTCGCATTCTTTATACCGGTTGTAATGTCACTGGCAGTTGTATCTACACTGTGGATACAGATATACAGCCCTGAGGGAATACTCAATTCTCTTCTGGCACATCTGGGCATAAGCGCACAGCCGTTTATCAACAGTGCATCCCAGGCACTTCCTTCCATAGCTTTTATGAGTGCATGGCAGGGAATGGGTTACCAGATGATAATCTTTCTCGGAGGTCTGCAGCAGATCAATCCGGCGCTCTACGAGGCAGCTGAGATGGATCACGCATCTGCATGGCAGAAGTTCAAGGATATCACACTTCCTGAACTCAAACCATTGTGTGTATTCGTATTTATAACTATAACAATTGGAGCTTTCCGAATGATAGTCCAGCCTATGGTCATGACTGGCGGCGGACCATCACATTCAACATATACAATGGTGTATGACATATATGAGACCGGTACAGTAAACTGGGAGATTGGACTTGCTTCAACCATGGCGATTGTATTTGCAATATTTGTCATGATACTTACAATCATACAGACTATACTGACAAAGGATAAGGAGGAGAAAAAGCATGCGGACAAAAAAACAAAAAACAATTAATTGGATATTGGTGATAGTGATGCTTGCGCTCTCACTTCTGTTTCTGTTCCCTGTTATCTGGATGCTGGCCAATTCGTTCAAAACAGATGCGGCCATAACAGCAGACATGAATTCAATCAGGGCATTTGTTCCACCGGCATTAACCGGCGGATTCTTTGACAACTATGTGTCGATAATCACAAATACGGATTTCCTCAAGTATATGGGGAACACACTGCTCTATGCATTTATTCTTATAGTTGCAGGAGTTATAGTAAACGGACTTGCCGGATACGCGTTGGCAAAGATCAACTTCCCTTTCAGGGAGAGATGGCTGATGATCATCATGCTTCTCATGATAGTACCTATGGAGACGATCATCACTATCCATTTCATTTTCATCGCAAAGCTAGGACTCCTCAATACAGTGCTTGGATACGTGCTTCCGATGATAGTAAACCCATTCAATATCTTCCTGTTCAGACAGGTATTTATCAGTCTGCCAGATGATATATATGAGGCAGCACAGCTTGATTACTGCAGTCCTGTAAAATATTTCTTTACTATGGTACTGCCTATGTCAAAGAGCGTTGTTGCAACTGTCAGTGTATTTACATTCTTGAATGTATGGAATGATTATCTGTGGCCATCACTTGTATTTACATCAAGCGATCTGCTCACAGCTCAGATTGGTCTGAATGCCATAACTTCAAATGACAACACGACCATGGGGCAGACGCTGGCTGTAATCACACTGATCACAATCCCGGTAATTATAATTTATTCATTATTCTCAAAACAGATAGTAGAAGGTGTCGTATCAACAGGATCCAAGGAGGGTTAAAATATGAGTTTTATAGAGTTAAAAAATATATGTAAAAAATATAAGGGAAGCAGCAAGAATGCTGTAACAGATGTAAATATTAACATAGAGGAGAAGGAGTTCATCGCATTTGTCGGCCCTTCAGGATGCGGTAAATCCACAACTCTTCGTATGATAGCCGGATTTGAGGAGATCTCCAGCGGAGATCTGTTCATCGGAGGAAAGCGTATGAATGATGTACTGCCAAGAGACAGAGGTATATCAATGGTTTTCCAGAACTACGCACTCTATCCTCATATGACAGTTGAGAAGAATATATCATATGGACTTAAGAACATGAAGGTTCCTGCTGATGAGATAAAGAGAAAGGTTGACTGGGCAATCAAGATCCTCGGACTTGAGGAGTACAGAAACAGAAAACCGAAGAATCTCTCTGGTGGACAGAGACAGAGA
>URJI01000015.1 GCA_900548215.1 uncultured Coprococcus sp.
CGAAACGCGTACAGGAACTTGAAAGAATTTCAGGTTTAACCTCTGAACAAGCAAAGGAATACTTATTAAAAACTGTTGAAGATGAAGTAAAGCATGAAACAGCAGTTATGGTCAAGGAATTAGAAACCAGAGCTAAAGAAGAAGCGAACAAGAAGGCAAAAGAGTACGTTGTCAACGCAATACAGAGATGTGCAGTTGATCACATATCTGAGACAACGATTTCATTAGTTCAGTTACCTAACGACGAGATGAAGGGTAGAATAATTGGTAGAGAGGGTAGGAATATCCGTACCTTAGAGACTCTTACAGGTGTAGATCTGATAATCGATGATACACCTGAAGCGGTTATTTTATCAAGCTTTGATCCTGTCAGACGTGAGGTGGCGAGAATTGCACTCGAGAAACTTATCGTTGATGGACGAATTCATCCAGCCAGAATCGAAGAGATGGTTGAGAAAGCGCAGAAGGAAGTAGAGACCATGATGCGCGAGGAAGGTGAAGCTGCTACACTTGAAGTGGGAATTCACGGAATTCATCCAGAATTGGTAAGGCTTCTTGGTAAGTTAAAATTCAGAACAAGCTACGGTCAGAATGCTTTAAAGCATTCAGTTGAAGTAGCGCAGTTGTGTGGTTTGTTGGCCGGAGAGATAGGTGTTGACATTAAGGTTGCAAAGCGTGCCGGACTTCTTCATGATATAGGTAAAGCCTTAGATCATGAGATGGAGGGATCCCACGTTCAGATTGGTGCTGATCTCTGTAGAAAATACAAAGAGTCAGCAGTTGTTATCAATGCCGTTGAGTCACATCACGGCGATGTTGAGCCGGAGTCATTGATAGCACTTCTTGTACAGGCTGCTGATACGATTTCAGCTGCAAGGCCTGGCGCCAGAAGAGAGACCTTAGAGACTTATACTACGAGACTTAAGAAGTTAGAGGATATAGCTAATTCTCATAAGGGAGTAGATAAGACATTTGCTATTCAGGCGGGTAGAGAAATTCGTGTGATGGTTGTTCCTGAGCATGTAAGCGATTCTGATATGGTATTGCTGGCTAGAGATATTGCAAAGCAGATCGAGGACGAGCTTGAATATCCTGGACAGATTAAGGTTAATATTATTAGAGAGTCACGCGTAACAGATTACGCAAAATAGAGGATGGGGTTTGCAGATATCTCTGCAAACCCTATTTTTGTGTGATTATAAAGTGGGCAATATAAATTAAGGAGACGGTTATGGAAAAATATGTGAGAAAAAAATTGGAGCTTGCTTATCATGCCCATGTGTTTGATGTGTATAATGATTACCTGGATCTGCCTGATGGCAGAGAGGTTGTGTATGATTATATTGACCACAGAGCTGGTGCATGCGTGCTGCCGGTAACGGATGATGGAAGGCTGCTTCTGGTAAAACAATATAGAAATTCTATCGATGATATAACATATGAAGTTCCTGCGGGATTGATAAATACCGGAGAAAAGCCAGAGGCTGCAGCGTTAAGAGAGCTGGAGGAAGAGACTGGATATATTGCTGAAAGGCTTGAATATGTAACTCGTACAGTCCTGGCAATAGGTACAAGTAATGAACAGACATATATATATATTGGGTATGATCTTAGAGATGGATGTATGTCACAGGATATGTATGAGGATATTGAGTCAGAGATATTTGATGTTGCGAATGCAGAGAATATGATCAGGGATGGAAGAATAGTGGATTCAAAGACTATAATAGCTGTGTATGCATATATTAATTCATTGAAATAAAGCAAAAAAACTGTTCCACATAATTTAAAACAAGCAAAATCAGACTTGAATTAAAAAATGTGAAATAAATTTGAAAATAATTATGTCAATATCTGGTATACATAATTCAAATAGACACCGCATTTGGTATTTTGCTGGCAAAAGCCGTAAATGCCCGATTTTACTTGTTAAAATAGTGTTTGATTTTCTTTACATTTCTATTTATAATTGAATTTAGTCTACATAACTAAGGGGATAAATTAAGTGGAGCAGTACATAGACAGATATGTTGAATATTTAAAAAATGTAAAAAAATCAAGTGAGAATACGGTTGCGTCATACAGGAGAGATCTGTGCAAATTTATGAAGTATTTTCAGGAGAAGGGGATAGTCCGGCTTGAGGATATCAATGAGACATATATAACTTCTTATATCCTTGAAATTGAGAAAAAAGGAATGTCTATGGCGACGGTATCCAGGAATATTGCATCCATAAAGTCATTCTATGCATATCTTATGAGAGAAAAGATGGTTGACAGTGATCCATCTGAGGGTATAAAACCACCAAAGATTGTGAAAAAAGCACCTGAGATACTGAGTGTTGACGAAGTGAATAGATTGCTCGATCAGCCAACAATAAAAACTCCTAAGGGAATAAGAGATAAAGCAATGCTGGAGCTGCTCTATGCAACAGGAATCAGGGTGACAGAACTCGTGACCCTTAAGCTTACGGATGTGAACATAAAGCTTGGATTTATAGAGTGTCATGATGGAGATCGTGTTAGAACTGTGCCTGTTGCTGAGATTGCACAGAGAGCCCTCAGCAGGTATATAACTGAAGTCAGAGATGATATGAGCGGTGGAAGCGATTATTTGTTCTTCAACTGCAAGGGAGCACCTATGACGCGGCAGGGATTCTGGAAAATCATCAAATATTATGCCGCAGAAGCGGGAATAGATAAGGATATAACACCACATATGATAAGGCATTCATTTGCTTCACATATGCTTGGAAATGGTGCAGATATCAAATCTGTCCAGGAGATGTTGGGGCATGTGGATATTTCCACAACTCAGATATATCTCACGAATAAGCAGAGCAAGCTCAAGGAAGAGTATACCAAAGCTTATCCAAGAGCCTGACTATAAAAGATACTAAGGAGACAATTTAATCATGGAAAATAATTACTTTTTGCCGGCGCAGATAATTGAGAATAATCTGAAGGCGGGAGTTACCAAGGCGAATCTGAAGCTATACAAGATGATTCTTATGGGTTTTTTTGCTGGAATGTTCATAGCTATAGGTGCAGAAGGATCGAATCTGGCGGTTCATACGGTCAGCAATTTGGGACTTGCAAAGATTCTTGCGGGATGTGTATTCCCTGTGGGACTCATGATGCTGTCACTTATAGGTGCGGAGCTGTTCACAGGAAACTGTATGATGATCTCGGCAGTGATTGATGGAAGAATAAAATTTATCCAGATGTTAAAGAATTGGGTTGTTGTATATTTCAGCAACATGCTTGGTTCAGTTGTAACGGCTGCCTTGATATACGGAAGCGGACAGTTTGACAATTCTGCAGGAGGACTTGGAGCTTACACCATAAAAGTAGCCATGGGCAAGACTGGGCTGGAGTTTGGCAATGCTCTCGTATCTGGAATTATGTGTAATGTACTTATATGTGTTGCGGTTCTTATGGCTTCGGCAGCAAAGGATGTTATCGGTAAACTTTTTGCTTGTTTTTTCCCGATTATGGTGTTTGTTATATCAGGATTTGAGCATTGTGTTGCAAATATGTATTATATTCCGGCCGGAATTATGGCTGCATCAAACAGCAGATATGTTGATAAGGCGTGCGAGCTTTATGGTTACACAGCACAACAGATACATGATCAGCTTACAGTCGGAAGTTTCTTTGGTTCAAACCTGCTCCCTGTAACGATTGGCAATATCATTGGCGGTGGTGTTATAGTTGGAATTGGACTTTACATTATCAATAAGCCAAAGAAGACCGAGGTGTAGATCTTAAAGGTCGGAAAAAAGATATCTAAAGAAAAAAACAGAAGATTTAGCGCAATGGCTGAATCTTCTGTTTTTCTATTTGTAAAAGTCAATTATTCTGTCCATTCGTGATGACATGTTTTCAAACAGAAGATCAAGAATGGTAAGTGCGGTCATGGACTCTACGACAACCACGGCACGTGGACCGATAATCGGATCGTGGCGGCCTCGGATCGATACTTCGATGTTCTCCCCAGATTTGTTTACTGTTTTCTGGGTGGAAGCGATGGAAGGCGTAGGTTTAAAATGTGCTTTTATCAGAATATCTGAACCGTCGCTCATTCCGCCGAGAATTCCTCCGGCGTGGTTTGTCTCCTTTGCAACTTTATCGTCATTCATAACGAAATTGTCATTGTTATAAGAACCTCTGCTAGATGAGACCTCTGTTCCGTCACCGATTTCAATGGCTTTGACTGCTCCGATTGACATGATGGCCTTGGCAAGGCATGCATCAAGTTTTTCGAAGACTGGCTCGCCTATGCCTGCTGGCAATCCGTGGACAATACATTCCACACTTGATCCTATAGAGTCGTTTTCTGCCATACAGTCAGAGAGAAGGACAGATGCTTTTTCGTAAGCTCCAGGATCTGGCATATAGAGATCGTTCTTAGTGATGTAATCGGCGTCAAAACAGTCTCTGGCTATATGTACATTGCCTACAGATGATACATAAGTTGATATCGTTATCCCGAGCTCTTTTAATATTTTGGATGCAATGGCACCGGCAGCAACCCTGCCTATGGTTTCACGGCCTGACGAACGTCCACCGCCTCTGTAATCTCTGAAGCCATATTTTTTATCAAATGTGTAGTCGGCGTGTCCTGGTCTGTAATATGTGGCTATATCACCGTAGTCACCTGAACGCTGTGAGGTATTTCTTACCATCATGGAAATAGGAGTTCCGGTTGTCTTTCCCTCAAATATACCTGACAATATCTCTACAGTGTCAGATTCTTTCCTTGGTGTAGAGAACTGTGAAAAACCAGGTTTTCTTCTATCAAGAAATATCTGTATATCCTCCTCACACAGAGGAAGTCCGGCTGGGCATCCGTCAACGACCACACCGAGTGCCTTGCCGTGGGATTCACCCCATGTTGTAATAGTAAATTTATTTCCTATGGTAGAGCCTGCCATAATCTGTCTCCTTTCAGAAAGTTATACGTTTCAAATGTTGCATTTCTTTTTATTTATTATAACGATTTCCCATTATAGTTTTTGGCGTTTTGCGCAGTGTTTGAATGTGTTTTTCTGCGCTGGCTTATTATAGCATATTTGGAGGCGGCATAACAAGGTTTGAGTAAAATACTGTAAAGCGTGAAAGTGCGTAGCTTTCGGATATGAAGGAGTGGCATGATTTTATGATACTTTGATCGGACATTGCAATTGCCTGAAAATTATATTTTTTTATGTGTTTTTAAGGTGGAATGTTGAAATACAAAAAATTATATATTATCCTGTTTGTTGTGATATGGGAAGGCACATTACAGATATCTGAAAATACAAAGCAGATATTTGTGAAGCGGCCTTAGAATAAAAAGGAGATAAGCGATGGAAAAATACTATATAGTTAAAACAATAGATGGTGATTATGCAAATCTTGCTGATGAGAATGAGCCGGGTGGTGAGACGAAGCTTGTGGCAAGAGCACTTCTTCCTGAGAATATACAGGAGGGAACCAGACTGCATTATGCATTTTTACAGTATGAGATTGCAGATTAGCAATATATATGAGTGCCGGCAGAATGTGTATTTTGTGCACACATAAAGTGTACAGACAGAAAGTACAAACAGAAAGTGTATTTAGAGTCTTTACAAATAATTACACATGTGTTATTCTACCAACGGTCAGCTGACACTTAGTTTAAGGACACCTCTAGACCTTTTGCCCGGTGTCGGCCATGTATATTATATTATAGGAGGATTGTTATTATGATAACAAAAGAGCAGAAGCAGGAAATTATCGCTAAGTACGGCAAGGATGCAAATGACACAGGTTCAACAGAGGTTCAGATCGCACTTCTTACAGCAAGAATCAACGATCTCAACGGACACTTCAAGGCTAATCCAAAGGATCATCATTCAAACCGTGGTCTTCTTAAGATGGTTGGTCAGAGAAGAAACCTTCTTGCATACCTCAAGAGTAAGGATATCGAGGCATACAGAAAGCTCATCGAGAGCCTTGGACTTAGAAAGTAATTTCTATCAGAGCCTTAATATGATAACAATAATGGGAATCATGTGGAGACACATGGTTCCTTTTTTATTATTTAGATATAGTCTTTACGAGTGCAAACAGTATAAACATGGGTGTTTGGATATTGTATTTTTTATATTCGTATGCTAAAATTTAAAAGATTGTGGAATGACATATCGAGACTTCTATAAAGAATATCGTGTGTGACTATAAACGAATGATATAATATTACGATACACGGTGTTTTTTATAGTTGTTTCGACGTCTTCCACAATACAAATAAATATAATCAAGGAGATTTTGAGATGAGTAAGGAATTCAAGAGATACCAGAAAGAAATCGCAGGCAGAATGCTCACAGTCGATATAGGCAGAGTAGCTGCTCAGGCAAATGGCGCTGCATTTATCAAGTACGGTGACACAACAGTGCTTTCAACATGTACAGCTTCAGAGAAGCCAAGAGACGGAATTGATTTCTTCCCACTTTCCGTAGAGTATGAGGAGAAGTTATATTCAGTAGGAAAGATACCTGGGGGATTCAATAAGAGAGAGGGTAAGGCATCAGAGAACGCTGTCCTCACATCACGAGTTATCGACAGACCTATGAGACCTCTTTTCCCTAAGGATTATAGAAATGACGTAACACTCAACAACCTTGTTATGTCAGTAGATCCAGAGTGTAGACCAGAGCTGGTTGCAATGCTCGGATCATCTATCGCAACATGTATATCAGATGTTCCATTTGATGGACCATGTGCCATGACACAGGTAGGTCTCATTGATGGAGAATTCATCATCAACCCAACACAGAAGCAGTGGGATGAGGGAGATCTGAAGCTCACAGTTGCATCCACATCACAGAAGGTTATCATGATCGAGGCCGGTGCCAACATAGTGCCAGAGGCTAAGATGATTGAGGCTATATATATGGCTCACGACATCAACCAGGACATCATTGCATTTATCAATGAGATAGTAGCTGAGGTTGGAAAGCCGAAGCATTCATATGTAAGCTGTGCAGTTCCAGAGGAACTTTTTGCAGCAATTAAGGAGATCGTTCCTCCGGCAGCTATGGAGGAGGCTGTATTCTCAGATGAGAAGCAGGTCCGTGAGGAGAATATCAGACAGATCACAGAGAAGCTTGAGGAGGCATTTGCAGACAACGAGGAGTGGCTTGCGGTACTTCCAGACGCTATATACCAGTATCAGAAGAAGACAGTAAGAAAGATGATCCTCAAGGATCACAAGAGACCTGA
Organism: uncultured Coprococcus sp.; assembly: GCA_900548215.1. GTDB lineage: Bacteria > Bacillota > Clostridia > Lachnospirales > Lachnospiraceae > Coprococcus. The sequence continues at coordinate 7,253 of URJI01000015.1, forward strand.
TGGACGTGCTATCAACCAGATCAGACCACTTGCTGCTGAGGTTGACATCATTCCTAGAGTTCACGGTTCAGCCATGTTCACAAGAGGACAGACACAGATCTGTAACGTATGTACACTTGCTCCACTTTCTGAGATCCAGAGAGTTGATGGACTTGATGAGAATGTTACAACAAAGAGATATATGCACCACTATAACTTCCCTGCTTACTCAGTAGGAGAGACAAAGGTTTCAAGAGGACCAGGACGTAGAGAGATCGGACACGGCGCACTTGCTGAGAGAGCACTTCTTCCAGTGCTTCCAAGCGAGGAGGAGTTCCCATATGCTATCAGAACAGTATCAGAGACATTTGAGTCAAACGGTTCAACATCGATGGCATCAACATGTTCATCATGTATGTCACTTATGGCTGCCGGTGTTCCTATCAAGGCTATGGTTGCTGGTATCTCATGCGGACTGGTAACAGGTGATACAGATGATGATTATATCGTTCTCACAGATATCCAGGGACTTGAGGATTTCTTCGGAGATATGGACTTTAAGGTAACAGGTACTACAGAAGGTATCACAGCTATCCAGATGGATATCAAGATCCACGGACTTACAAGACCAATCGTTGAGGAGGCCATCGCAAGAACACGTGAGGCAAGACTCTTCATCATGGAGACATGTATGAAGCCGGCTATCGCAGCTCCAAGACCAACAGTCAATGAGTTCGCACCAAAGATCAAGCAGATCAAGATCGATCCAGAGAAGATCGGTGAGGTTATCGGACAGAGAGGTAAGACTATCAACACTATCATCGAGGAGACAGGTGTCAAGATCGATATTGATGATGAGGGAAGAATCTCTATCTGTGGCGTAGAGCAGGCGGGTATGGACAAGGCCATCGAGATGATCAACATGATCGTAGAGCCTCTTGAGGTTGGAAAGAACTACCATGGCAAGGTCGTTAAGGTTATCGACTGTGGAGCTATCGTATCACTTGCACCTAACAAGGACGGCCTCATCCACATTTCAAAGCTTTCAGACAAGAGAGTTGCAAAGGTTGAGGATGTCGTAAATGTTGGCGATGAGGTTGACGTTAAGGTCATCAAGATCGATGAGAGAGCAGGAAGAATAAGCCTGAGCCTCAAGGATGTACAGTAAATAATTATAATGGTAAATCTGATGTCTCGAAGCCGGTCGGTCATATGACCGGTTCCGGGGCATTCTAATAACTGCAATAATTGTAGTGAGCAAAGATGAACAGAATGTAAACAAACTAAAATAAATACTAAAACAGATTAAGGGGGAACATATGAAATACGGTTATTTTGACGAACAACACAAAGAGTATGTAATTAACAGACCGGACACTCCGGCACCTTGGGCGAACTACCTCGGTTCACCGGAATACGGAGCAATAATCTCCAACAATGCAGGAGGCTACAGCTTTGAGAAGTCAGGAGCAAACGGAAGAATACTGAGATATATATTTAACAGCTTTGACCAGCCTGGAAGATATGTATATCTTCGCGATGACGACACAAAGGATTATTGGTCAGCATCATGGCAGCCGGTTGGTAAGAGCCTTGATGTCTATAAGAGCGAGTGTCACCATGGAACGGCATATACAAAGATGTATGCAGAGTATTCTGATATCAAGTCAGAGGTGCTGTATTATGTTCCGCTTAACAAGACACATGAAGTATGGAAAGTGAGAGTTACCAACAATTCGGACAGACCTCGTAATCTGTCAGCAATCGGATACTGCGAATTTACAAATGACTGCAATTATGAGCAGGATCAGGTAAACCTCCAGTATACATTGTTCATAACAAGAACATATTTCATGGATAATAACAAGATCCTTCAGGTCATTAACGAGAATGTTGAGAAGGCTGAGATCAACGGCAGTAAGGCCAACAAAAGATTCTTTGCACTTGCCGGAAGTGATGTCGCATCATACTGTGGTGACAAAGAGGAATTTCTTGGAAGATATCATGGTTATGGTGATCCTGTCGGAGTTATAAATGGCGATCTTGGCAACAAGCTCAATTACAACAGCAATTCCTGCGGCGGACTTCAGACAAAGTTCACACTCGCACCGGGCGAGTCAAAGGATTTTGCATTTATAGTTGGAATGAAGGACAATGACGCTGCAAATGCTGTAATAGCCGGATATGCAGATCCGGTTGCTGCATGTCAGAAGGAGCTTGATGAGCTGATAGAGTACTGGCATTCAAAGCTCAATAACTTCCAGGTACATACACCAAGTGATTCATTCAACAATATGGTAAATACATGGAATGCATACCAGTGTTTCATGACATTTATATGGTCAAGAGCAGCATCATTCTCATATTGCGGTCTGAGAAACGGCTATGGATACAGAGATACAGTTCAGGATATCCAGGGTGTTATTCACCTCGCACCTGAGATGGCTCTTGAGAAGATCAGATTCATGCTGTCAGCACAGGTCGACAACGGCGGCGGACTTCCGCTTGTAAAGTTCACACACAATGCGGGACATGAGGATACGCCAGATGATCCTTCATATGTACAGGAGACCGGACATCCAGCATACCGTGCAGATGATGCGCTGTGGCTGTTCCCAACTGTATATAAGTATATTGCTGAGTCAGGTAATTTAGACTTTATTGATGAGGTTATTCCTTTTGCAAACAAGGACAAGGGCACAGTATATGAGCATCTTAAGAGAGCAATCGATTTCTCCATGAACAGACTTGGCGACAATGGTATGCCTGCAGGTCTTTGGGCAGACTGGAATGACTGTCTGAGACTTGGAAAGAGAGGCGAGTCGACATTTGTTGCAATGCAGCTCTACTATGCGATGACAGTTATCAAGTATTTTGCTGAGATGAAGGATGACACAGAGTACATAGATTACATCAACAGCATTCAGTATAAGATGGGTGTGACCATTCAGGAGAAGTGCTGGGAGGATGACAGATTTATCCGTGGATACAAGGAAGGCGGACAGGTTATCGGTTCAAAGAACGATCCTGAGGCAAGTATGTGGCTGAATCCTCAGTCATGGGCAGTCATAAGCGGACTTGCCACAAGGGAGCAGTCGGAGCTTGCACTTGAGTCGGTCCACAGAGAGCTGAACACAGAGTACGGTGTGAGACTTATGTTCCCTCCATACAGAGAGCATGCATTTGACGGAGCACTCATGCTTCTGTTCAATGCAGGAACAAAGGAGAATGCGGGTATATTCTCACAGCCACAGGGCTGGATCATACTTGCAGAGGCACTCATGGGACATGGAAACAGGGCGTTTGAGTATTTCAACGAGAGTTCACCTGCATCTATGAACGATAAGGCAGAGATTAGAAAACTTGAACCATATTGCCACGGACAGTTCACAGAGTCTGTGGGAAGCCCATTTGAGGGACGTGCTCATGTACATTGGCTCACAGGTACAGCGTCCACATGCATGGTTGGTTGTGTCGAGGGAATCATGGGTATGAGACCTGATTTTGGAGGAATCAAGATCGCACCTTCAGTTCCATCAGACTGGAAGGAGTTTGAGATCGAGAAGATGTTCAGGGGTAAGAAGCTCTCGATTAAGGTACAGAATCCTGATGGACATGAGAGTGGCTTCCAGAGTCTTACACTCAACGGAAAGGCAATGAATTCAAATTACATCCCTGCGAGTGCGCTTGAGGATACAAATGAGATTGTGCTTGTTATGTAATGACATAATGTGTAATCTGATTTAGTTGTATAAAATCATATATATTTCATATTAATAAATACGAAGAGTTTTTATAGCTCTTCGTATTTGTTTTTTGTGGGAGTGTGTTATGGAATATAAGAAAAATGCAGGATGTAATGATAACGATATGTGTAATAAGAGTGATTCAGAGAGCAGGTACGCTGCAAACAATGCAAATGAAAACAATTGTGCTGCTAAAGGAATTAGCATATCTGAACAGATAAAATTATGTGGGGGCTGTCATATAATGAATATTCCGTGTAAGCCTGGATTTATTTTGCTTTGTGGTGTATACGGAGAGATAGAGGGACATGAAAAACTTCCATCAGGTGTAAAAAGTACAAGTTATGAAGAAATTTTGCCGGTTATTGCACAGGCAGAAGTCTGTCCTGATATCAGAGGGGTTCTTGTTCTGATAAATACTGTGGGCGGAGATGTTGAATCTGGACTTGCAATATCTGAAATGTTTGCGAGCCTCAGCAAGCCGGTTGTAACTCTTGTGCTTGGTGGAGGACATTCAATAGGTGTTCCTCTGGCAACTGCGTCGGATGTATCATTTATAGCTCCTACAGCAACAATGGTCGTACACCCAATAAGGATAAGTTCTGCAGTCCTCGGGGTAAAACAGAATTTTGAATATATAGAAAAGATGCAGCAGAGAATCATAGATTTTACTGTATCGCATTCTGAGGTGGACAGAAACGAGTTTGAGGGATATATGTTCAATACAAAGGAACTTGCGAAGGATATTGGCTCTGTGTTGGTGGGAAAACAGGCTGTTGAAGCCGGTATCATAGATGAGGTGGGAGGTATGGCAGATGCTATAAAAAGACTCTATGACTTGATTAATTGATTAAATGATAGTAAAATTCATAGGATGTCAACATTTTGAGGATGAATGGAAGAAGAGGTATAGTATGGCTTCTGAAAATAAAAAGTCAAAAACAAAAACTTCATCAGGTAAAGCAGGTGCAAAATCTACAAAAGGGTCAAAATCTTCGGGCCGTTCTGGATCTGCAGCAAGACCAAAGGCTTCAGGACGATCCGGATCTGCGGCGAGATCAAAGAATTCAGGTCGCTCCGGATCCTCAGCACGTTCAAAGGCTGCGATGGAGAGAAAAGCCAGAGAGGCTGAGGCTGCAAGACAGAAGCAGCTCAGAAGTGAGGTTATATTGATAGTGCTCTTTGCGTTCTCGCTGTTTTTACTTCTTGCAAATTTCCGAATATGTGGAATTGTGGGTAATACGATATCTGGATTTTTCTTTGGAATCATAGGTTTCAGTGAGTATGTATTCCCTGTGTATCTGTTTGTTTCAGCGGCGTATCTTATATCGAACGACTTTAATAGAAAGATTGCAAAAAAAGTAATATATTTCGGCGTGGTGATGATACTGGTGTCCATGCTGTTCCAGTCAATATACTCTACTGATTATGAGTCTGTAAAAGCTTTGTATATGGATGGATATAAGAATCGTGCGGGCGGAGGAGTCATATGCGGAGGCATTTTCTTTGCCGTCAGAACACTTCTCGGCGTCCCGGGAGCATGTATTATCATGTTTATTCTGGCTGTTATCATGTTTATTTTGATAACTGAGATATCTGTGATAGATGAGCTAAAGAAAATTGCCTTGTCATTCAAAAAAGATTACAGCTATGAAGATGAAGACGAAGAATACGCTTTAAGAGAGACTGCTGTTGCCGACAGGAGACAGCCAGGGCATAAGCGAAGATTACGTAATGAGACTGAAGAAGCTGGAAATCTTGATGATGAAAGACGGGCGAAGCCATCCATGGCAAATCTGAATGTGTATGAAAGTAAGAAAAGCAGTAATGATCGTCAGTTGCATGGTGGCAGAAAAGCTCCAAAAGAAGATATTTCTTCTACACAGGTGAATGATGTGCCTAGGGACTTTTTCTACAATCAGGATGTGCATGAACTTAAGGCAGACGATTCAGACAACTATTCAGAACAGGGTTCGTATGATGAGTTTAACAATGATATAGAAAAGATTGTTATGGCTGACAGTGATGAATTTCTCAATCCGGTACAGGTTGAGGATGAGACAATGAGTGAGTCACATTATATTGAACCTGTGAAGTCTGAGACGAGAGAGGAAAAGCCTGTACATAAAGGATACAGGATGAACTCTGACAATGAAGTAAAGCCTGTGATTGATGGTCAGTTTGTGAATGCCATGCCAGCTGCGAATGAGATATCTGCGGAATCCGATGAGGATGTACTTGCAGGTGCTGTGAATGGCAACATGCACCCTGAGAGTGTGTCGGATTACAACCCTCTGTATGATTCGGCGTTTGCTGAGCAGAGCTCTGGACAGAAAACGTCTGGCGGAAGCAGTACAGTAAAAAAATCTGTTATAGATAATAACTCGGCAAAGACATATCAGGAGGGCAGAAAATATAGATTTCCTACTGCGAGTCTTCTAAGCCAACCGCCGAAGCATAATAATTCAAATAGAGATGCACACGTGAGGGAGACTGCTGTTAAGCTCAAAAAGACTCTTGAGACATTTGGTGTAAATGTCACTATAACAAACTATAGCTGTGGTCCTGCTGTTACCAGATTTGAAATGCAGCCTGAACAGGGAGTGAAGGTCAGCAAGATACTAAATCTTGCCGACGATATCAAGCTTAATCTTGCAGCTGCAGATATACGTATAGAGGCCCCTATACCTGGCAAGGCGGCAATCGGAATAGAAGTTCCGAACAAGGAGAATTCCATAGTTGCATTCAGGGAGCTCATAGAGTCGGATAATTTCAAGAATCTTAAGTCAAAAGTAGCATTTGCGGTTGGAAAGGATATAAGTGGTCAGGTAATAGCCACTGATATAGCAAAGATGCCGCATCTTTTGATAGCGGGTGCCACAGGCTCCGGAAAATCGGTGTGTATAAACACCCTTATTATGAGTATTCTGTATAAGGCTACACCTGAGGAAGTTAAGCTTATCATGATCGATCCTAAGATGGTGGAGCTTGCCTGTTACAATGGAATACCACACTTGTTGATCCCTGTTGTAACTGATCCCAAGAAAGCAGCTGGAGCATTAAACTGGGCTGTTGTGGAGATGACAAGAAGATATCAGCTTTTTGCTGAGCACAGTGTTCGTAATATACAGGGATATAATGACAAAGTTGAGAGCGCCGTGATCGCTGGGGCGGACGGACAGAAGCTTACAAAGATGCCACAGATCGTGGTTATCGTGGATGAGCTTGCAGACCTTATGATGGTAGCCCATGGCGAGGTTGAGGATGCTATAGTCAGACTTTCACAGCTTGCGAGAGCAGCCGGTATACATCTTGTTATAGCAACCCAGCGACCATCTGTCGATGTCATAACAGGACTCATAAAAGCAAATGTGCCATCACGTATAGCATTCGCTGTGTCTTCGGGAGTTGATTCGCGAACTATACTTGATATGGTGGGTGCTGAGAAGCTCCTTGGAAAGGGAGACATGCTGTTTTATCCTACGGGATATCCGAAACCGGTAAGAGTCCAGGGAGCGTTTGTATCAGATGATGAGGTTACTGCAGTGGTAGATTTCCTCAAAAAGAGTAATGGCGTAGGTACATATGACGATGATGTTGCCAAGTCGATATCAAGCACTGACTCAGGCGGGGCGACAGCTATAGGTGGAACTTCTGCAAATGACAGAGATGAATATTTCGTAGAAGCCGGAAGATTTATTATCGAGAAAGAAAAAGCTTCGATAGGTATGCTTCAGAGAACGTTCAAGATAGGATTTAACAGGGCTGCCAGGATAATGGATCAGCTCATGGCTGCCGGAGTCGTTGGCCCGGAGGAGGGAACAAAGGCCAGAAAGATTCTGATGAGCCAGGAACAGTTCGATGAATATATAGACAATAATTTATAAAAAGCGGAGGATAAGAGCTATGATGACAGACATTGAAATTGCACAGAAGGCTGAGATGAAGCACATAAGGGAGGTTGCTGCAAAACTTGGCATATCAGAGGATGACCTTGACATGTATGGAAAATATAAGGCAAAACTTTCTGATGAGCTTATAAAGAAAGTTGAGGGCAACGAGAATGGAAAGCTTATCCTCGTGACAGCCATCAACCCAACTCCGGCAGGAGAGGGAAAGACAACCATCACCGTAGGTCTTGGTGAGGCCATGGGACAGCTTGGAAAGAAGGCAGTTATCGCACTTCGTGAGCCATCACTTGGACCTTGTTTCGGAATCAAGGGTGGTGCTGCCGGAGGCGGATATGCACAGGTAGTACCTATGGAGGATCTCAACCTTCACTTTACAGGAGATTTTCATGCTATAACATCTGCGAACAATCTTCTCGCGGCCATGATGGATAACCATATCCAGCAGGGAAATGCACTTAAGATAGATGTGAACAGAATCGTGTTCAAGAGATGTTTGGACATGAACGACAGAGTTCTCAGACACACAGTTGTCGGACTTGGAAAGCGTGTTGATGGAGTACCTAGAGAGGATGGATTTGTCATTACAGTTGCATCGGAGATCATGGCTATTCTCTGTCTTGCAAGCGACATGAAGGATCTTCAGGATAGACTTGGCAGAATAATCGTTGCATACAATATGGACAATGAGCCTGTAACAGCGGCTGATCTCAAGGCTGTTGGAGCTATGGCAGCGCTCTTAAAGGATGCCATCAAGCCAAACCTTATCCAGACACTTGAGCATACACCGGCTATCGTACACGGCGGACCATTTGCTAATATAGCACATGGATGTAACAGTGTGATGGCTACAAAGACAGCATTAAAGCTTGCAGATTATGTAATAACAGAGGCTGGATTTGGCGCAGATCTTGGAGCTGAGAAGTTCTTCGATATCAAGTGCCGTATGAACAACCTTAAGCCGGATGCGGTGGTTCTTGTTGCTACAGTAAGAGCCCTCAAGTACAATGGCGGAGTTGCAAAGGCAGATCTCGGAGAGGAGAATCTCGATGCGCTTAAGGCTGGTATAGTAAACCTTGAGAAGCATATTGAAAATCTTCAGAAGTATGGTGTTCCTGTTGTTGTAACCCTGAATAGATTTGTCACAGACAGCCAGGCAGAGCTTGACTATGTCAAGAAGTTTTGTGAGGATAGAGACTGTGATTTTGCTCTTGCAAATGTATGGGAGCAGGGCGGCAAGGGCGGTATAGACCTTGCAAATGCAGTGCTTAACACACTGGAGAATAAGAAGAGCAACTTCAAGGTGCTCTACGATGACAGCCTTTCAATAAAAGATAAGATCAATTGTATAGCAACAGAGATATACGGTGCAGATGGCGTTACATATAGTGATGAGGCAAGCAAGGCCATTGCTAAGATAGAAGAGATGGGATTCGGTAATTTCCCTGTATGTATGGCAAAGAACCAATATTCGCTGTCCGATGATCCAAAGAAGCTTGGAAGACCTACAGGATTCGATATAAATATCCGTGAGGTATATGTGAGTGCAGGAGCAGGCTTTGTAGTTGCAATTACCGGAACTATAATGACTATGCCAGGACTTCCAAAGTCCCCTGCAGCAGAGAGAATTTATGTAGATGATAATGGCAAGATTGTCGGATTGTTCTAATGTTGAGGATATTCTTGATTTGAGCAGGTTATAGACAGATAATTAAATGTTGAATGGGTCAGTTTGTTGATGACAATTATAATGACTGGTATTCAATGTTTCAGGAGGACAGATATATGTATAAACTTATAGATGGTAAGGCTATATCAAAACAGATAAAGGACGAGCTTAAAGATAAGGTTGCTGAACTTAAGGCTGAGGGCGTGGAGATATGCCTTGCAGTTATTCAGGTTGGCAATGATCCTGCATCGTCTGTATATGTGGGAAATAAGAAAAAAGCCTGTGAATATATAGGCATAGGTTCATTGTCTTATGAGCTTCCAGAGAAGACCACAGAGGAAGAACTTCTCGCGCTTATAGAGAAGCTCAATGCTGATGACAAGGTTAATGGAATACTTGTTCAGCTTCCTCTTCCGGATCATATAGATGAAGATAAGGTCATAAAGACCATATCACCTAAGAAGGACGTAGATGGTTTCCATCCTATGAGTGTTGGTGCGCTCAGTATTGGCCAGCCAGGATTTGTATCATGTACTCCGGCGGGCGTTATACAGCTCATAAAGAGATCGGGAATAGAAATAGAGGGGAAAGAATGTGTTGTTCTTGGCAGAAGCAATATCGTGGGCAAGCCTATGAGCATGCTGCTTCTTCGTGAGAATGGAACCGTTACAGTGTGCCATTCAAGAACAAAGAATCTGAAAGAGGTATGCAAGAGAGCAGACATTCTTGTCGTTGCGATTGGCAGACCTAAAATGATTGATGCATCCTACATAAAAGAGGGAGCAACAGTCATTGATGTAGGAATACACAGAGACGAAAACAACAGGCTTTGCGGAGATGTGGATTTTGATTCAGCGAAAGAAGTTGCCGGTGCGATCACACCGGTGCCAGGCGGAGTCGGTCCTATGACTATAGCAATGCTCATGTCGAATTGTGTCGAATCAATCAATATTAACTAGAATAACTTTTTATTGGAGAACAGATGAAAGTATTACTTATATCACTGGGATGTGACAAGAATCTTGTAGACAGCGAAGTCATGCTTGGACTTTTAAATAAAGCGGGACATCAGATCACAAATGATGAGACGGAAGCTGACGTTGTTGTGGTGAATACATGTGCATTTATTAAGGATGCAAAAGAGGAGAGCATTAACACGATCATAGAGATGGGGGAGCTCAAGAAGACTGGTAAACTGAAGAAGCTTATAGTTGCAGGTTGTCTGTCTCAAAGATACAAAGATGAGATTATGACAGAACTCCCGGAAATTGATGTGATAATTGGTGCAACTAATTTTGATAAGATAGTTGAGGCTATAGGTACAGATGAGAAAGCTATCGTGGATGATATAGATTACACACCGGTTCCTGTCCGTGAACGGATTGTCACGACCACGGCATCCATGGCATATCTTAAGATTGCTGAGGGTTGTAATAAGATGTGCACCTATTGTATAATACCTCACATAAGAGGCCGGTATCGAAGCGTTCCGATGGACAGTCTGCTGGACTCGGCCAGAAGGCTTGCTGATGACGGCATAAAAGAACTTGTTCTTGTAGCTCAGGAGACAACACTTTATGGCATTGACCTGTATGGTGAAAAGAGACTCCCGGAGCTTCTTACAAAACTAAGTGATATAGATGGAATTGAGTGGATAAGGCTGCTTTATTGCTATCCTGAGGAGATCACAGATGATCTGATAGAAACTATGGCTGCCAATCCGAAGATATGTCATTATATAGACATACCAATTCAGCACTCAGAAAACGCTATATTAAAGCGCATGGGCAGAAGAACGAGCCGCGAGGATATAGTAGAACTGGTTGGCAGATTAAGATCTGCTATGCCGGACATCGCGATACGTACTACGTTGATATCGGGATTTCCGGGAGAGACTCAGGAACAGCATAATGGACTTGTAGATTTTGTAGATCAGTGTGAATTTGACAGACTTGGAGTTTTTACTTATTCTCCAGAGGAAGGAACACCTGCGGCGTCATATCCGGATCAGGTGGATGAGGCTGTCGCAGAAAAGTGGCGTGATGAGATTATGGAGCTTCAGCAGGAGATTTCCTATGAGAAGAATCAGGAATTTGTTGGAACTGTCTTGAAAGTCCTTATAGAGGGTTATCTCTCTGATGATGATGTGTATGTGGGAAGAACATACAGGGATGCTCCTGGTGTTGACGGAATAGTTTTTGTCAGTGCCCCATACGAGCTCATGTCCGGCACATATGTTGATGTGAGGATAACTGAGGGCAATGAATATGATTTAACAGGAGTGATTGTAGAATGAATTTACCAAACAAACTTACAATACTTAGGACTATAATGATTCCGTTTTTTCTTGTATTTTTGTATATGTCTGTGATGGAAGGCCATGACTTTGGATGGTTCAAATGGGTGGCACTTGGAGTATTCATAGCGGCATCACTTACTGACATGCTGGACGGAAAGATTGCAAGAAAATACAATCTTGTCACCAATTTTGGAAAGTTTATGGATCCATTGGCAGACAAGCTTCTTGTGTGTTCGGCACTTATTGCTTTGTCTGACATTGGACGTATGCCTGCATGGATAGTGATAGTCATAATAGCAAGAGATTTCATAATCAGTGGTTTCAGGCTTGTCGCAGCAGAAAAAGGGGTTGTCATTGCTGCCGGATGGTCTGGTAAGATTAAGACAACGGTACAGATGATCATGGTATGTTTTCTTGTAGCGGATCTCGGGGGAAAAGTCTTTTATGTGATAGATCAGGTGCTTATATATCTCGCACTTGTTCTCACAATAGTATCGCTGCTTGATTATCTGGTTCACAACAAAGCTGTATTAAAAGACTGATCATACAAAATTATATAATGGTAAGAATTCAATGGGGGATTTGGGGTATACTGTTATGTGAGAAGATAACAGGGTACACATATCCCCCTTTGATGTATAAATGAGTATATGTAGAGCAGGAGCGTCATGCTCAAACTTTGTTCAAAATTCCCTTTTTTACTTGAAATATGGCGTCAAAGGCTTTACAATTATACTCGGCGAAAATTGGACTATATATGTCCTAAAATAAATTAAACGGAGGGCTAAAAATGAGCAACACACCAAGCTTGTCAGCGAGTGACAGAATTTCTATGTTACTTGATGACTCAAGTTTTGTTGAAATCGGCGCATATGTAACTGCTAGAAATACAGATTTCAACATTCAGGACAAGGATACTCCAAAAGACGGTGTTATAACCGGATATGGTGTTATCGATGGCAATTTAGTTTATGTTTACAGCCAGGACGCAAAGGTACTCGGCGGTTCTATCGGCGAGATGCACGCAAAGAAGATTGCAAACCTTTATGATATGGCTATGAAGATGGGTGCTCCAGTTATCGGGCTGATTGATTGTGCCGGACTGAGACTTCAGGAGGCAACTGATGCACTTAATGCATTTGGCGAGGTATACCTTAAGCAGACACTGGCTTCAGGTGTTGTCCCACAGATCACTGCTGTATTTGGTATGTGTGGTGGTGGCGCAGCTATCATTCCTAACCTGACTGATATAACACTCATGACAAAGGAAGGTTCAAAGCTGTTTGTAAACAGCCCGAACACTCTTGATGAGAACCGTACAGAGAAACTTGACACTGCTGCAGCAGAGTATGTAGCAGCAAACACAGCTAATGTTGACGCAGTATATGACACAGAGGCTGAACTTCTCGGAGCTGTCAGAACACTTGTAGAACTTCTTCCATCAAACAATGAGGATGAGAAGGATGGAGCTCTTTGTGAGGACGATGTGAACAGAATCATCCCTGATCTTGCTTCTAAGGCTGGAGATGTAAGGGCTGTTATAGCTGATATAACAGATGATGAGTTTGTATTTGAACTCAAGAAGGATTTTGCGGATGACGTTGTCACGGCATTCATCAGACTGAATGGTGAGACAGTCGGAGTTGTGGGAAATCAGAAAGATGTACTCACAACAGCAGGTGCATACAAGGCAGAGGATTTTGTCAAGTTATGTGATGCATTCAACATTCCTGTACTTACACTTGTGAATGTGGCAGGACTTGCTGCAACAGTTAAGGAAGAGAAGACTATATCAAAGGCAGTTGCAAAGCTCACTTATGCTTATGCAAACGCAACTGTTCCGAAGGTAACAGTTATGCTTGACAAGGCTTACGGCACAGCTTATACAGCTATGTGCTCAAAGGCAATAGGCGCTGATATGGTATTTGCATGGCCAAAGGCTGTTATAGGAACTATGGATCCAGAGATGGCAGTCAAGATCATGTACGAGGATGAGATCGCAGCAGCTGGTGACAAGCTTGCATTCATAAAGGACAAGAAGGCAGAGTACACAGATGCTCTTTCAGGTGCAGTATCTGCTGCAAGAAGAGGTTATGTTGATGATGTAATCGAGCCTGATGCAACAAGAAAGAGAGTTATAGCAGCATTTGACATGCTTTTTTCTAAGAGTGAGGACAGACCATACAAAAAGCACGGAACAATATAAAGGAGTGACAACTTAATGGAAAAGATAATAAAGAAAAAGTTATTATTGATAGTTTCTATGTTAGCTGTTACATTCGCACTTGCAGGCTGTTCATCATCAAGCAAAAAAGTTGCTTTTAAGTATAACGAGGATGACATGAAAAATTATGCCATCAGCTATGCTAAAAGCTGGATGAGTCTCACTCAGGTTGAGCAGGTATATAATTATGCTGTTGAAAATGGAACTGATGAAGGTCTTACAGAGAGTGATATAGATGCCATAAAGGTATTTTCTTCACTTGAGGCTGACTATGGTAAGTTCATAGATTTCAAGAGTGATTATGACTGTGAAGAGGTTGATGACAAAGTTGTGATAAGCTTGTATGCAGAATGTGCAGAAAAAGAAGCTATTGTCAAAGCAACATTTGTAGATAATTCTGTTGTGTATGAGTATAACAAGTACATGTATATGACTCAGAACAGCGTTTCAGACGAGGAAGCTGACAGTTATCTCACATCAAATGGAGTATTTCCATACAAGATTTCTGAATTCGAGGTAGCAGCAAACCAGACGATGAAGGATAAGATGAAGGATGCCGGTGCAAATACAGTTATCGGTATGGGTATCGTATTCATAGCACTTATATTTATCTCATTCATCATCTCACTTCTCAAGTATGTTCCAGCTCTTTTGGATAAGGAGACAAGAGAGAAGAAGAAAGCTGAAAAGGCAAAGAAAGCCCAGGAAGCTGTAAATACAGCAGCTGCGGATGACGAAGATGACACACCAACCATGAGAATGCCTGCTCCAGCTGCCGGAATTGTGGATATCGTAAACACCGCGACAGGAGAGAGCGTTATGAATGACAGTGAACTTGTGGCTGTTATATCAGCGGCTGTCATGGCAGCACAGGGCGGCAACACAAGAGTTCGTGTAAACTATCCAAGTAACGATAAACTGGTTGTAAGACCAAGAAGAAAGAATAAGAGATAATAAATCAGGAGGATAATTGTTATGAAGAATTATAGAATCACAGTAAACGGAACATCATACGATGTAACAGTTGAAGAATTAGCAGGCGGCGCAGCAGCTCCAGTTGCAGCAGCTCCAGCACCAGTTGCAGTATCTGCACCAGCAGCAGCTCCAGCACCAGCAGCTCCAGCAGGCGGTGCAGGAAGCATCAAGGTTTCATCACCTATGCCAGGAAAGATCCTTGCAGTCAAGGCAAATGTTGGCGATTCAGTAAAGAAGGGTCAGGTTATCCTTATCCTTGAGGCTATGAAGATGGAAAACGAAGTTGTTGCTCCAGAAGATGGTACAATCGCAAGCATCGATGTTACAGTAGGCGCTATGGTTGAGTCAGGCGATACACTTGCAACTCTCAACTAATTTGCTTAGTGACATGAACTGTACACAGGATCTTGATAGCGAGATCCGAATAAATCTTATAGGAGGAAACAACTAAATGGGCAGCACAATAGTTGACGTTTTGACAAATTTAGCTAATCAGACCGGTTTTGCAAGCCTTGACTGGAAGAACTACGTTATGATACTTATAGCGTTCGTATTCATGTATCTTGCAATCGGAAAGGGCTTTGAGCCACTTCTTCTTGTCCCTATCTCATTTGGTATGTTTCTTGTAAACATGTTCCCAGATATTATGGCAGATGGTGGCTTGTTACATTATTTTTACCTGCTTGATGAGTGGAGTATTTTACCTTCACTTATATTCATGGGTGTCGGTGCCATGACAGACTTTGGTCCGCTTATTGCGAATCCAAAGAGCTTCCTGCTTGGCGCAGCAGCTCAGTTCGGTATTTATACAGCTTACTTCCTTGCATTCCTTATGGGATTCAATGGTAAAGAGGCTGCAGCTATATCAATCATCGGTGGTGCTGATGGTCCTACATCTATCTACCTTGCCGGTAAGCTCGGCATGGGTGGAACACTTCTCGGACCTATAGCAGTTGCGGCATATTCATATATGTCACTTGTACCTGTTATACAGCCACCTATCATGAAGGCTCTCACAACAAAGAAGGAGAGACTTGTAAGAATGCCACAGCTCAGACCTGTAACGAAGATCGAGAAGATACTCTTCCCTATCATTGTTACACTTGTGGTAGTTCTTATCCTTCCAACAACAGCTCCACTTGTAGGTATGCTGATGCTTGGTAACCTCTTCAGAGAGTGCGGCGTTGTAAAGCAGCTCACAGAGACAGCTTCAAACGCTCTTATGTATATCGTTGTTATCTTACTTGGTACTTCAGTAGGTGCATCTACAAGTGCAGAGGCATTCCTTAAGATGAGTACACTTAAGATAGTATTCCTTGGTCTTGTCGCATTCGCAGTTGGTACAGCAGCCGGAGTTCTCTTCGGTAAGCTCATGTGTTGGGCGACAAAGGGTAAGGTTAATCCGCTTATCGGTTCTGCTGGTGTATCAGCCGTTCCAATGGCAGCCAGAGTTTCACAGAAGGTTGGATCACAGTATGATCCGACAAACTTCCTTCTGATGAACGCTATGGGACCAAACGTTGCAGGTGTTATCGGTACTGCAGTTGCTGCAGGTACATTCCTTGCAATATTTGGAATTTAATTAAGAATTTAGGCAATGAATTCAGAAGCTGTGACGATAATTCATACTATAAACAGATAGTGAATTATAAAAAGTTAATTGTGAATGTCATGGCATAATTTTATAGGAGGACGATAAAATGGCAGATAAGAAACCGATAAAGATTACGGAAACCGTACTGCGTGATGCGCATCAGTCACTTATAGCTACTCGTATGACAACCGAGCAGATGCTTCCTATCATCGACAAGATGGACAAGGTTGGTTATCATTCAGTAGAGTGCTGGGGCGGTGCAACATTTGATGCATCACTCAGATTCCTTAAGGAGGATCCATGGGAGAGACTCAGAAAGCTCAGAGATGGATTCAAGAATACAAAGCTGCAGATGCTTTTCAGAGGACAGAATATCCTTGGATACCGTCATTACGCAGATGATGTTGTAGAGTATTTTGTACAGAAGTCAATTGCAAATGGTATTGATATCATCAGAATATTTGACTGTCTGAACGATCTTAGAAACCTTCAGACATCAGTTAAGGCTTGTAACAAAGAGGGTGGACATGCCCAGGTAGCTCTTTCATATACACTCGGTGATGCATATACTCTGGATTACTGGAAGGATATGGCAAAGAGAATTGAGGATATGGGTGCAGATTCAATCTGTATAAAGGATATGGCAGGTCTTCTTGTCCCTAACAAGGCTACAGAGCTTGTACAGGCACTCAAGGATGGTTCAAGCCTTCCAATCCAGCTTCATACACATTACACATCAGGTGTTGCTTCAATGACATATCTCAAGGCTGTAGAGGCTGGATGTGATGTCATCGATACAGCAATTTCACCTCTTGCACTTGGTACATCACAGCCTGCAACAGAGGTTATGGCCAAGACATTTGAGGGAACAGAGTACGATCCAGGCCTTGATCAGAAGCTTCTTGCTGAGATCGCAGATTACTTCAGACCACTCAGAGAAGAGTGGATTGCAAGCGGTCTCTTAAATCCAAAGGTTCTTGGAGTTAATGTTAAGACACTTCTCTACCAGGTACCTGGTGGAATGCTTTCAAACCTCGTATCACAGCTCAAGGAGATGGGTGCAGAGGATAAGTTTGAGGCAGTTCTTGAGGAAGTTCCTAGAGTTCGTAAGGACTATGGTGAGCCACCTCTTGTTACACCTTCAAGCCAGATCGTTGGTACACAGGCTGTTCTCAACGTTGTAACAGGCGAGAGATACAAGATGTGTACAAAGGAGTCAAAGGCACTTGTACGTGGCGAGTATGGTCAGTCAGTAAAGCCTGTTGATCCAGAGGTTAAGAAGAAGGTTATCGGCGATGAGGAGCAGATTACATGCCGTCCTGCAGATCTTCTTGAGAACGAGCTTGGTAAGATTGAGAAGGAGATGATCCAGTATAAGCAGCAGGATGAGGATGTGCTCACATATGCACTGTTCCCACAGGTTGCTACAGACTTCTTCAAGTACAGAGAAGCTCAGCAGAAGAAGGTAGATGTGTCACTTGTTGACAAGGAGAGCACAGCTTATCCGGTATAATCAAGAAAATATATAACGCAGAAGATCAGGATCTCTGTCATGGAATCCGGCGTCTGTACTGCACAAGAAATAGGCGGAGCTCCGTGAGCGGGGTCTCTGCCTGTTTTGTTATATGTCACAATCTAAATTGAGCACACGCATGTGAGGCGCTTCGCGGCGAGCGTGTATGGTTTATCTGATATGGAGATATTATGGCAAAGAAAATAGTTGTTATCGGAGGCGGCGCCGCAGGGCTTATGGCGGCACTCACAGCCGGTAAACATGAAGAAGTATATATTTTAGAAAAAAATGAAAGAATTGGAAAAAAGCTCTTTATAACAGGTAAAGGCAGGTGTAATGTTACAAATGCCGGTGATGCTGATATGTTTTTCAATTCGGTGATAACAAACAGCAAATTTATGTACAGCTCATTTTATTCATTTGATAATCAGCAGGTTATGGAATTTTTCGAGAAGGCCGCCTGCCCTCTTAAAATAGAGCGCGGCGACAGGGTGTTTCCTGTGAGCGACCATTCCTCTGATATTATAGGTGCGCTAAAGACACTTATAAACAGAAATCACAATATTCATCTCATGCTGGAGACTATAGTTACATCTGTATGTACTGAAGATGGACGTGTGACAGGGGTGACATACAAAAAGAAAAATGAGAATGGTACATCATGCTTAGAATGTGATGCGGTTATTGTCGCAACAGGTGGAATATCTTATCCTCTTACCGGGTCTACGGGAGATGGATATAAATTTGCACAGAAATGCGGTCATACGATCAAAAAAACTGAGCCGTCACTTGTTCCTTTTGAAATAGAAGAGAAATGCTGCAGGGATATGATGGGATTGTCCCTGAAGAATGTTGCACTGCATATCTCATGCGGTAAAAAGAGGGTGTTTGATGAACAGGGGGAGATGCTGTTTACACATTTTGGAATAAGCGGACCTCTTGTCATCAAGGCATCAGCATATATACACAGGTATCTGGATAAAGATATAGAGCTGTATATTGACCTAAAACCGGCCATGGACAAAGACATGCTGGATCAGAGGATACAGAAGGATTTCAAGAAGTATGTAAATAAGGATTTCAGAAACTCGCTTGGAGATCTTCTTCCGGTTAAGATGATAGACGTGGTGGTTGAGAGATCAGGGATAGACCCCTATAAAAAAGTAAATTCAGTGACACGCGAGGAACGCATGGAACTTGTAGATATATTAAAGCATTTCGATCTGACATTTTCCGGACTCAGAGGATATGATGAGGCTATCATAACAAAGGGTGGGGTGAATGTTAAGGAAGTCAATCCATCAACCATGGAATCCAAGATGGTGGATGGGCTGTATTTTGCCGGAGAGGTTCTTGACCTTGACGCTTTAACCGGTGGATTTAACCTGCAGATAGCGTGGTCCACGGGGTATCTGGCTGGACTTTCAGCTTCAGAAAGTATATGATATACATGATTTACGTAGGAGAGAATTGAACGGATGTATTTTTATTAAAAATGGAGGTTGTTATGAATATTGCGATAGATGGTCCTGCAGGGGCAGGAAAGAGCACGATCGCTAAGATGGTTGCAAGGGAACTTGGATTTATATATGTGGATACGGGAGCTATGTATAGAGCTATAGCTGTGTATCTTACAGAGCACGGCATATCTCCTGAGAATGAGAAGATTGTCGCAGACAGTATTTCAGATATAACTGTCGAGATCAGGTATGAGAACGATGTTCAGATGTTATACCTGAACGGAGAGAATGTAACTGGGAAACTCCGTACGGAAGAGGTTGGCAATATGGCGTCAAAGGCATCGGCACTGCCTTGTGTCAGAGAAAAACTGCTGTCACTGCAGAGAAATCTGGCAGAGACGAATGATGTTGTCATGGATGGCAGGGATATAGGAACAAATATCCTGCCAAATGCTAAGCTCAAGATATACCTTACAGCGTCAATTGCAGTCAGGGCAAAGAGACGTTATGATGAACTTGTCGGAAAAGGTGAGATTGGAGCTGACCTTGCGAAGATAGAGAAAGATATTGCTTTGAGAGATAAACAGGATATGGAACGCAAGATAGCACCTCTTAGAATGGCAAGGGACGCAGTTTTGGTGGACAGTTCATTGATGGGGATAGATGAAGTTGCAGAAACTATCATACGACTTGCAAAAGAGAGAAGATAGTATATAATATAGGTGGTTTGAATATGGAGATTATATTGGCAAAGACGGCAGGCTTTTGTTTCGGTGTACAGAGGGCTGTGGATACGGCGTATGAACATGCTGATGATAAAGGCCGGGTGTATACTTACGGACAGATCATACACAATGAGGAAGTTGTTGGAGATTTGTCAAGACATGGAGTTAAGGTGATTGAGGATGATGAACTGCCGGATATAAGAGACAGCAAGGTGATCATCAGATCTCATGGCGCAGAAAAGAAGGTATATGATATTCTGGAGTCTAATGGAAACATTGTGATAGATGCTACATGTCCATTTGTCAAGAAGATCCATAACATTGTCCGAGACAAGAGCGAGGATGGTCATACCATAGTGATAGTGGGTGATGAAAATCATCCTGAGGTAAGAGGAATCATGGGCTGGTGCGTGAGCAGGCCGGTGGTCATAGGTTCTGAGGAAGAGGCTGAAATTTTCACCCAGAAATGCCTGGATGGCAGTTACAGCAGGAAAGAGAATATATCAATAGTAAGCCAGACAACTTTTAATTATAGAAAATTTAATAATATTGTTGATATTATTCGAAATAAATTGTATAATGTTACTGCTTATAAGACTATCTGTAATGCTACATCCGTGCGCCAAAGGGAGGCGAAGGAGATTGCATCAAAGGTAGATGCCATGATTGTTATAGGTGGTCGAAATAGTTCTAATACTCAGAAGTTATTTGAGATTAGTAAAAAAGAATGTGAGAATACTTACTATATACAGACACTCGTTGATTTGGATTTGACTACTTTTGAATCCGTTAGTAGGGTAGGTATTACAGCTGGGGCATCTACCCCAAACAATATTATTAAGGAGGTTCATGGTAGGATGGACGAGATGAATTTTGCAGAATTATTGGAGAATGATGAGAGCAGGGTCTCAATCAAGACAGGAGAGATAGTTGAAGGTAGAGTTATCGATGTTAAGCCAGACGAGATACTGGTAGATATCAGCTACAAGTCAGATGGAATTATTCCAAGAAATGAGTATACCAACACACCTAATGCTGACCTTACAGAGCTTGTACATGTAGGTGACACTATCACAGCTAAAGTTGTAAAGACAAACGATGGTGAGGGTTCTGTTCTTCTTTCATACAAGAGAGTAGCAGCAGAGAAGGCAAATGAGAAGCTTGAGGCAGCTCTTGAGTCAGGTGAGATCCTTACAGGTAAGGTTTTCCAGGTTGTCAGCGGTGGTCTCAATGTTATGTATGATGAGACAAGAGTATTCATACCTGCAAGTCTTGTGTCAGATACATATGAGAAGAATCTTGACAAGTACCTTGATCAGGATATTGAGTTTGTACTTACTGAGTACCAGCCAAAGAAGAGAAGAATCATAGGTAACAGAAAGCAGATTATAGTTGCAAGAAAGGCAGAGGCTGCTAAGGAGTTATTCGATAGAATAGAAGTTGGAATGACAGTTGAGGGTGTTGTAAAGAATGTAACAAGCTTTGGTGCATTCATCGATCTCGGTGGTGCAGATGGACTTCTTCATATTTCAGAGATGTCATGGGGTAGAGTTGATGATCCTAAGTCTGTACTCAAGGTTGGCGATACAGTAAAGGCATTCATCAAGAATATTGATGGTGATAAGATTGCCCTCAGCCTCAAATTTGAGGATACAAATCCATGGCTTAATGCAGATGAGAAGTATGCACCTGGAACAGTAGTTACAGGAAAAGTTGCAAGAATGGCTGATTTTGGTGCTTTCATTGAACTTGAGCCAGGAGTTGATGCACTTCTTCATGTATCACAGATTTCATATGAGCATGTTAATAAGCCAGAAGATGTTTACAAGGTAGGCGATACAGTTGAGGCTGCTGTAGTTGAATGTAATGCAGCAGATAAGAAGATTAGCCTTAGTGTAAAGGCATTACTTCCAGTACCAGAGGATGCAGATGATGTAGCTGAGGATGTAGAGGAGTAATACAACTCTGATATGATATAGTTATCAGTATATGATATATGAAAAGAGAGCAACGAAAGTTGCTCTCTTTTTGGTTGTACAATTTTGGTATATGTGGCCCTTTGCCTGGCACTTTTGTATCAGGGCGCATGTGGCCCTTTGTCTGGCATTTCTGTATCTGAGCCGATATGTATCCATGTCTACACCGGTTTCTTACATTCAGGGAGGATCTCACTGAGAATTGACTTTATATACGCATTTGATGTGTCACATATAGAAGACAAAGCCTCTGTCTCCTCAATGAATCTTTCACCACACCTGTCGCCCTTGAAGAACATTTTGTCACTGCATTTGGCGGGAGACGGAAGATATATCGCTCTTTTTTTGACATAGGCGGTGTCTTTGGTGGCTTTCTCCTTGTGGTCGTTATCCACGTATATGGCTGTTGATTTATGTATAGCCATATCTTCAAGTGGAAGATAAAAGTAATTTTTATAATCTTTGAAATAGTATTTCAGCGTATCATTTGTTCTGCTCACAGTCAGGCGCAATTCAGTGTCATGTGCGTTTAGCACTATACGGTTATTGTTCTTATCTGAATAGGTTATTCGGCATGGAAGCTTTTTCACATTGCATATGTATGTGAGAGAATCAGTGTTTATTATCACATCCCGGATTTTTGCTTCAGATGTTATATATGGCATATTTGCAAATTCGGATATGCTTATAAGTCCTCTGATGTCGTCGTGGTTGTGCGTGAGCATATCTGACAGCAGCGTTTTTGAAGGGTATTTCAGATAGGATTTGTAAGCTTCGATGAGTTTTCCTCCGGATATGAAGGAGCAGCGTGCAAATCCTGTCAGATCTTCCACATCCACCTGTTTCATGGAAGACAGATTAAAAAGCTTTTTGTATTTGCGGGTTATTTTGTATATGTCAAAACTTCGTATGGTATCAATGGTTGTAGCAACATCAAATTGATCATATTTTGTCTTCATGTATGGAATATCAAATGTGTCGCCGTTGTATGAGACCAGAGTACCAAATGAACTGAGTTTATCCTGAAATGTCTGCAGCATCTCAGGTTCTGATTTTCCGTCGTTGTTGAATAGGAGAACTGTGTTAAAGTGATCATCCTCAAGATACCCATATCCTATGAGATACAGATCTGATCTTGCTGCGCTGAGTCCGGTTGTCTCTATATCAAAGTATAGAATATCATGTGGGTCTGCCGATATGCCTGATGTGTCAACAGTTATATCTTCTGTGTATGTGTAAACTTTCATGAATTACCCTTTCTTTCATTGTTCATGGTCCGATATTACATATTGAGATGAACATATAAAATTGTTTAATATATGACATTTTTGTATTGGATAGTCTGTATATATAGTAGCTGTGACGACTCAAAAAAGCAAACATATATTCACAACTGAGAAATTATATGATATAATTACAAAGATTTAATGTCGGTTTTTATACACTTTTTTAGAACCATATTGAAAATAACTTAACAGGGAGATCGTGATGATTTCTTATATAAAAGGAAGTCTGGAATATATAGGTGAAAATTATATAGTTATAGAATGTGGGGGTATCGGTTACAGACTTACGATTTCAACCCAATTTATCAATAGACTGCCGGATCGGCATGCCCAGATGAAGGCATATACATATATGTATGTGAGGGAAGATGAGGTAAGTCTCTATGGATTCTACAGTGAGGATGAGCTTGAGATATTCAGAGTTCTGATAAGTGTGAGTGGGGTAGGCCCAAAGGTTGCCATGTCACTTTTATCCACTCTTACTGTCAAGGAGCTTCGACTTGCGGTTATATCGGAGGATGTGAAGTCTATCTCCAAGGCAAATGGAATCGGAACGAAGGGGGCTTCCAGGATTATACTGGAACTGAAAGACAAGCTCAAGATGGAAGATATGATAGACAGTGCATATGATGCGGGCACGGCATCAGTCGTTTCCGGAAATGGTGATGCCAGATCTGCTGTTGTATCAGCGCTCACAGCACTCGGCTATTCTGGACTGGAGGCTGGAAGGGCTGTAAGTAAGGTTAAAGATGCTGAGTTACTTGACGAAGAACAACTGCTGAAGGCGGCACTTAAGAATATACTGTGATACAGATCTGATGGAGCTGACAGATGGTAGTAGTCAGATAGTGGTAGTCGGATTTATCACATTTTAAACAATAAAAAGCAGGTAAGTATAGATATGGGCAGAATTATTTCTACAGAAACACTTGATATAGAAGAGGAAAGAAGTGAATACAGTTTAAGGCCAAAGTACCTGAATGAGTATATTGGCCAGCGCAAGGTGAAGGACAACCTGAGGATATTTATAGAGGCGGCAAAAAAGAGAAATGAACCTCTCGACCACCTGCTTCTGTATGGTCCACCGGGACTTGGAAAGACTACACTTTCCACTATTGTTGCGAATGAGATGGGGGTCAACATCAAGATCACGTCAGGACCGGCGATAGAGAAGCCGGGAGAGCTGGCAGCTATACTCAACAATCTTTCAGATAACGACATTCTTTTCATAGATGAGATACACAGACTCAGCACACAGGTTGAGGAGGTGCTATATCCGGCTATGGAGGATTATGCGATAGATGTTGTCATAGGAAAGGGAGCTGGAGCCAGATCCATAAGGCTCGATCTTCCCAAATTCACTCTTATAGGAGCGACAACCAGAGTTGGAATGCTGTCTGCCCCGCTGCGTGATAGATTTGGTATGGTTGATAAGCTGGAGTTTTACAGCCATGAGGATCTGAAAGAGATAGTCGTGAGATCAGCGGGAGTTCTCGGTGTGGATATAGACGACGAGGGAGCTCTTGAGATAGCAAGGAGATCCAGAGGAACTCCGAGACTTGCCAACCGCCTTTTGAAGCGGTGCAGAGATTATGCTGAGGTGTGTCATGACGGTTTCATAAACCAGGACATAGCCAAGTCAGCTCTTGACAAATTCCAGGTGGATTCCATGGGACTTGATGTGAATGACAGAAACATCCTTATGACGATGATAGAGAAGTTTTCCGGCGGCCCTGTGGGACTAGATACACTTGCGGCTGCTGTGGGTGAGGATCCGGGGACCATTGAAGATGTGTATGAGCCATATTTTATCATGAATGGTTTCATAAACAGAACTCCAAGGGGAAGAGTTGTGACGGATTTGTGTTACAGGCATTTCGGACTGGACGCATTTATAGATAATAAATAAACATATCATAATAAGATAGAAGGAGAATGGGTATGGCACAAAAGAATGATATCAAGGTAGTGATAAATAATAAAGTATATACGCTTAGCGGACAGGAGAGCGAGGATTATCTTCAGAATGTCGCCACGTATATAAATGGCAAGATTGCAGAATGCCAGTCGTCAGAGGCGTATAGAAGATTCAATGCGGAATACCAGAATGTCCTCCTTGCGCTGAATATTGCTGATGATTATTTCAAGGCAAAGGATCAGGTCAACCAGATGCTCACCGAGGATGACGACAAGGACAAGCAGATATATGATCTCAGACATGAAGTGATAGAAGTTCAGATAAAGTATGAGTCTGCCCAGAAGATGATTGAGGAATACAAAGAAAAAATCAGTGAACTTCAGAGACAGATCATCAAACTTGAAGCGGAGAAAAATGTTAAATAAGACGGAAATTTTGGCGCCTGCGGGCAATTTTGAAGCTGTTAAAGCTGCTGTGAATGCACATGCAGATGCGGTCTATCTGGGCGGAAGCCTGTTTAGTGCCAGAGCATTTGCGGGCAATTTTGACGAGGCAGAGCTTCTAAGGACTATAGATTACTGCCATATATTTGACGTGAAAGTTTATATGGCAATTAACACGTTGCTAAAGAATAATGAAATTGGAAGGCTCCCATCATACGTGGAGCCTTATTACTGTGAGGGTGTGGACGGCATTATAGTACAGGATGTCGGCGTTGCCTCAGTTCTTGCGGAATGTTTTCCGGATCTTCCATTGCATGGAAGTACACAGATGAGTGTATCTGGAATCCCGGGGGCATCGTTTCTCAAAAAAAATGGTATGACAAGGTTTGTCCCTTCTCGCGAGCTGTCACTGGAAGAAATCAGGATTATCAAAGAAAATGTTGATATGGAGATAGAGACATTTGTGCACGGTGCCATGTGCTACTGTTATTCAGGAAGATGTCTCATGAGTAGTTTTGCCGGTGGAAGAAGCGGCAACAGAGGACGCTGTGCACAGCCGTGCAGAAAGAGATACACCGTGGGAGGTGCGCATGAGTATGCCCTTAGCCTGAAGGATATGTGTATGCTTAAAGATGTTGCTGCTCTGATGGAAGCCGGCATTGATTCGTTCAAGATCGAGGGAAGAATGAAGAAACCGGAATATGTTGCGGCCACTGTACAGGCATATCGTGAGGTCAGGGATGCGGTTCTTTCCGGCGGTGATGCAGATAAGGTGGCTGGGGCTTATGAGAAGCGCCTGCTTGACATATATAACAGGGGCGGTTTCTGCAAAGGGTATTACTTTACAAAGAACGGCAGGGATATGCTGGCGAATAAGAGACCTAACCATACAGGTATGCAGATAGGTCAGATCATGCGTGTGGAGCCGCCATATGTCCAGATCAGACTCTCTGAATCGGTGTCAGAGGGGGATATTCTGGAGATACGTGGCAAAAAGGAGATTGTAGAGATAACCTGTAATGCCGCAGCAAATGCAGGCGGTGTGGTGAAACTGAAGGCAAAATCATTTAAGAGTATTGCAAAGAGCAACCCTGTCTACAGGACGAGAAATAACAGTCTGCTTGACAGTATACGAAAAGATGTGATAGAAAATGACAGACAGATTGATATATATGCAGATTTGGAGGCGCATGAGGGGAAATCGCTAATATTGAGACTTGGCAGGGATGAGAACTGTGCTGATGTGTGTGTCAAAGGCGCTGTGTGTGACAAAGCCCAGAATAAGCCTGTAACGGCAGAGCAGATAAAGGATAAGATTTTAAAAACAGGTGGCACACATTATCAGATCAGAAATATAAAGACATCTGTAGACGACAATATATTTGTGCAGATGGGTGCGGTGAACAGCGTTAGGAGAGATGCTATAGAGGCACTCGCGGATGTGTTGGCTGGACGGTATAGACGAAGCAGAGACAACATAAAGGCTGTGGACAGCGCCGGTGTTCAGAGACAAGGCTGTGTACTTAAGGGGGTCACGGTTTTGGTATCCACGGATGAGCACGTAAATATTGTTAAGAATTATAAATGGGTAACGAATATAATTGTAGATTATAATATCAGACAATATGGTGATACGCTGTCGGAAGATGGATTCAAAATATATCTGGCTCTCCCTGAGATACTCAGACAAAAAGATCTACACATAATGGATGATCTGAGAGACAGCCTTGACAGATACGATGGTGTTATGATAAAGAATATAGACGAACTTGGTCTTATAAGTTCCTTGGATTATTCAGGCACTGTCATTCTTGATTCAAGCCTGTATGCATACAACGATGACGCCATCAGATTCTACAGTGATGTGCTGGAGAATGTAAGTTTTATATCACCACAGGAGCTCACATTTGATGAGCTGGCGGAACTTTCTGCTGATATGGTTCTTAAACTGTATGGATATCAGAAGGTAATGATAACTGCGAACTGCATAAAATCAAATTATCATCACGCATGCGGTGATGGCCGCAGCAATGTGTATGAGATGACTGATGAGATGTCCAACAGATTTTATGTGAAAAATGACTGTTCTATATGTACAAATGTGATATATAATGGCGTGCCGACTAGCGTGATCGACAAGTTAAAGGCTTATAGATTTGATTATCAGGCATATATCATAGAACTGACAGTTGAGAGTGCTGATGAGGCAAAAAATGTAATGGATTGTGTAGAAAACGCATTTTTAGGGAAAAATACAGATGGTTTTATAAAAGACTACACAAGAGGACATTACTATAAAGGAATAGATTGATAGATTGATTGACTTGAAAAGGTGAAAGAATGGTTACAATACTGAGTGAGATTGCGAAATATCTGATCATATTTTTCATGGTTTTGTATACGGTGAAGTGTTTTACCGTATTGAAGCCGGTGTCTTCTGACAGGAAGAGAAAGGCACTTAATGTACAGATATTTTATGTGTTCATGATACATTTTCTGTGTTATATGACACTGTATCTGCACTATCAGAAGAAGAGCATACTTATATTTTATGTGGTGCAGATGATAGTATCAATTACATATATGGTTTCTTACCATGCTATATATAAGGAGTCGTCCAGACTTATTACAAACAACATGTCATTTCTGCTTCTCATAGGATATGTGATGCTTACAAGGCTTGATTTTGATCTTGCAAAGAAACAGTTTATATTTGCTACTATCATGTTGGTTGTTACAGCATTTATACCTATGCTTATAATGAAGATGCCGCAGTTAAGAAACTGGAATATCTTCTATGCAATATTTGGTATAGGATTTTTGACTACGGTATTTATTCCACATGTTGGAATTGACAAATATGGATCGAACAACTGGATTAGCATAGGCGGTTTTTCTATGCAGCCTATGGAGATTGTCAAGATTATTTTCGTATTTTTCCTTGCCAGTTCGTTCTTAAAGGCAAAGGATTTCAAGGACATGATGAAGACAGTGATAGTTGCAGGTTTGTTCATGCTTGTCCTTGTGGCTGAGACGGATCTGGGTGGTGCCGTCATATTCTTCATGGTATTTGTCATGATGCTTTATCTCGCCACGGGAAAACATATGATACTTATCGGCGGTGGACTTGGCGGCAGTGTCATAGCGGTGGTCGGTTATATGTTGCTCAAGGATCACTTCAGCCATGTTACTGTCAGAATAGACGCATGGCTTAATCCTATAGAATATATAGACGGAAGTGGATATCAGGTTGCACAGAGCCTTTTTGCTATTGGTTCTGGTGGCTTTGAGGGTTCGGGACTTTGTCAGGGCCTTCCGACATCCATACCGGTTGTGACCAGCGACTTTATATTTGCGGCTATATGTGAGGAACTCGGAGTCATATTTGGATTGTGCCTCCTACTCATGTACCTGAGCTGCTTTATATATTTTATAAATATATCGATGAAAGTCAGAGATGCTTTCTACAAAAATGTAGCTTTTGGATTCACTATATGTTTTATATTCCAGATATTCTTAAATGTGGGCGGAGTTGTCAAATTCATTCCATCCACAGGTGTTACACTACCGCTTGTAAGCTATGGAGTAAGTTCTGTGGTAAGTACACTTATAATGTTTGGAATTATACAGGGCATATGTGTATTAGAAAATAGTGGGGTTGATAAAAATGTCACGCAGAG
>URJI01000016.1 GCA_900548215.1 uncultured Coprococcus sp.
AAGGAAAGTGAGGTGACCGTACATGCAGAGTGAAGTGAATCAGGAAGAAAATTTGCCTGTATCGGAAGATATCAAATAATTAGAACGTATGGTTAATTTATGCGCAAATCTGCCCCAAAGAGTGTATAATAGACAGAGAAAATACAAAAAGGTGCTGACATGAAATTGGAATGCAATAGCAGATCTGTCATGTCGCTTATAAGAAGTGTATTTGTGGCCGGACATACGGCGGATTAGACGGCAGCAGACTAGTCGGTAACGGAGCAGCAGGGAGGCGTTGATATGATCATAACAATAGGACGAGAATGTGGATGCGACGGAGATGAGGTTGCAATCAGACTTTCAGAGAGGTTTGGCATCCCGCATTACACAAAGAAAGAGATAATAGAACTGGCAAAGAAAAAGGGGATATACAGCAAATATCCTTTCTTCTTTGGCGAGAGAACGATAGATTCCATGATGACATCTGTGTCAGATGATTTCGTTAGCAGAAAATATACGACTCCTATGGAGGCACTTGATGAGCTCATCGGAGGACAGGACTGCGTGATCGTTGGAAGAGCTACGGATTATGCGTATAAGGACAGACCGGATGCGGTGAGGATTTTCCTGTGCGGAGATATAGATAAGCGCATAAAGAGAATAGCTGAAAAACATGGTATATCGGATAGAAAAGCCAGAAATCTCGTGGAAGAGGCGGATGCGCGCAGAAGAAATTACCACGACTATTACTCAGGCGAGAATTGGGGATATTCAGGACATTACGATCTGTGCCTGGACGAGACGAAGCTGGGTGTTGACGGAGTTGTCTGCATGGTGGCAGCGTTCGTGGAGAGAATGAAAATAAAATAATAGCAGTAATAACAGTTGCAGGCAGATGTAAAAAGTAGCTGGAGAGTTATAAGTTTTCATCTGAAGAAGGAGAAATATAACCACAGGTTTACTTTTAATCTGTAGTTTAAGTGTGCTATATTAAATACAGATTCCTGGCAGTGCAGCACATAGGTGTCGTCAAACATTTTTTATTATATATTAAGATATCATCCCTGCTATATGCATAACAGGCGTAAAAAAATAGGTGGAGGCCTGGTGTATAGTAGAAAAAAAGGGAGGTATGATCATGGCACAGACAAGTTTTCCAGTTATTGATCTGAGGGCCACAGGCGAAAGGATCAAGGAAATAAGGCAGCAGAAAGGAATCACAGTTAAGACATTGCAGACATTCCTGGGTTTCAATGAACCTGTATCGATTTACAAATGGCAGCGAGGCGAATGCCTGCCGACATTTGACAATATGTATGCAATGGCCTGCCTCTTCGGGGTGGGGATTGATGACCTCCTGGTGGGAAACCGCCAGGAGGTTATTTTTATACATATTAGACAAATGAAATTATAAACTTTGCTTTATCATAACTATGTGATAAAATTATATTTACATGTATAATAGTGTATTTTCCCATATAATGGCTTGTTATATAGATGATATAATAATAAGGACAAAAATGGGGAGATTGGGCGATTGTGTTCAGAAATGATTAACAGATAATATGGCAAGGGAGATAGAGAATGGCTGGAATTATGAACATAAAACCGGGTACAAAGATGAGGGCAGCTCTGGATGTGCCTGCAAATCAGGAACCGAAATTTAATATGATGTGCACATTTAACAAGGCACTCGATGAATCTGCGTTTCTGGTATCTATCCCTATGGTTGACTCAATGCCGGTTATGCCGGAGTGCCAAGCCCGGACGCGTGGGATGATCTCGGTGGAGACGGAGCGCCGAGCCCAGACGAATGGGACAATGCCGGTGATGGATGGAATGATGAGGAGTCTGAGTATTCCGAGGATGATCTGACGATCACGAATCTGTACGAGAAGTATACGGGAAGTGTGGAAGAGGCACTTGGTGATGACAGATATTTCCAGTACATGTTTGAGATGATACAGGCAGGTGACAACAAGCTCCAGCAGGTGAACAGAGTTCTCCACAAGGTGGTTGACGAGACCTGGCTTACAGTGGTTGAAGAAGGAATAGAATCTATTTTCAAGATAGTTGATAAGCCTCGAAGGTTTATTGCGACAAAAGAAGAGGTCGTTCCGGTTGCCCTGGCGAAGAAGATCAGTGCCGACAGCGTGCGCCATCTCAGTCAGAACACACAGTTCATAGCCACAAATGCTGCCGGAGAGATGCAGCCGACCAAAATTCTCAATGTGACGACAGAGGAGAGCTATGATCTTTATGAGAACAGATTTGTATACCATCTTATACAGAGACTCTTTGCTTTCGTAGATAAGCGTACGGATGTGATCTTCTGGGCGACAGGGGATGAGACCTGCAATGTCATGAGCATGGAGAGCAAGGTGGACGATGCCTATGAGCAGATATCCTATAAGTTGGAGATGACTGTCAAGAACAAGCAGAGCCTTGTGGAAAATGATACGGATAACATGAGCGTCTTCAAGAGGATCGATCGCGTGCGCCGTATGTCAAGGGTTCTGAGGCAGAGTTCATTCTGTGAGATCATGAACGGCTGTGCCAAGGTTCTCAGTCCTATCCAGAGAACAAACCTTATGATGAAGGATCCGGATTATCGTGCATGTTATAATCTGTGGCAATTCATAGAGAGCTATGATGAAGTTGGTTTCAGTATAGAGGAACAGGATTCCGCAATGGAATTTGATGAAGAGTATCTTTTACAGATGTATATCAACATGATAACCAACTATACGGTTTTCAAGAGCCTTCTTGAGTCCGATCCCCGCAAGATGAACGAGATCGCGGTGGAGAAGAAAGAACCTGTAAAGCCTAAGTTCATAAAGGAGATCAAGGAGGAGATAGTAGACGATCCGAATATACCTGATGTTGAGATCCGAAAGGTATTTGTCGAGGAGGTAACTCAGGCACAGCTGGATGCCGAGGCTGCACTCGAACAGGAAAAGCAGCACACCCAGGAGCTGGAGCAGACAGTTTCGGATATGCAGTTCTCCATGTCTGATATGCAGTGGCAGATTGATTCCTTAAGTGAGCAGTTACAGCAGCTATCTGATCTGCAGGCTCAGACTGAGGAGGAGCGCAACTCTTATATGATGCAGTTTTCTGAGGAACAGAAGGCTCATCAGGAGACGAAAGATGCGGCGGAGAAGGCGGAGGCTCAGAAACGCGCTGAGAATAGCGAGACAGAGGCGGCAGCAGCCAGGGAGCAGGCAGCAAATGCGCAGTCTTCCAAAGATGCAGCTATTCAGGAGGCTCAGGCAGCAGTGGCAACGGCTAGAAGTGAAGCAGAAACAGAGGTTCGTACAGCCCGCAGCAATGCATCATCTGACATAGAGGCAATGAAGAAGGAAATGGCAGAGACCATTGCAAGGATCCAGAGAGAGGCCGCAGAGCAGGTGGCAGCTTCGCAGAAGAGTGCAGCTGAGCAGATTGCTGAGATGAAGCGGAAGGCAGATGAACAGATCGAAACAGCTCAGAAGAGAGAACAGAAAGCTTTGGCAAAGGCGGAGGCAAACAGTCTCAGCCATTACATAAGACGTTCTCTTGAGGAAAGACGAGAGCGAAATAAATCTGCAGACGATAAGCAGTAAAACGTTGTAACAGGATATACTTTTATGTTTAAGAAGATACTATATACAATTATAAATGTACTATCAGTCATTATCATCATTGCGGCAGTATTTGTGCTGCTTATAGTGGTGATGACCAAACCGGGCAAGACTCCGAACATAGCCGGTTACATGGCACTTCGGGTAACCACAGGGAGTATGGCACCAACCTACAATGTGGATTCACTGATAATTGTTAAGCAGACAGATCCGGCAGCCATAAAGGAGAATGATGTGATATCATTTTATTCCTCGGATCCTGCTCTTTCAGGTGCGGTAAATACACATAGAGTTGTCTCGATAGAGACAGATGGTAATAATTATAGGTATATTACAAAGGGTGATGCCAATAATGTGGTGGATCGTTATGATGTGGACTCAAGAGATCTGCTTGGCAGGGTGGTGTGGTCATCGCTCATACTTGGCAAGATAGTGAGGCTTGTGTCCAACCCGCTTATATTTGTACCCATAATTCTTGTTCCGCTTGCCATTATACTCGTAACCAATCTCATAAAGACTGTATCCTATGCAAGAAAGATAGCAAAGGATGAGGAGGAGGCAGCTGTAAAAGAGGCGATCCAGTATATACGGGAGAAGAATCTCAGAGAAACAGGCGACACGACAGAAGACAGTGAGACTTCAGGGAGAAAGTCGGAATAGTGGACCTATAAAAAAGGACAGAACTTTTCAGCGAAAGCTGGTGGATTCTGTCCTTTAATAATTTCCCATGTAAACAAAAATTTACACAGCCAACACAGGCATTTGACACGACTGCTCTACAATAATATGTAGTTTTACTACAAGGAGAACTGGAGGTAATAGATCGTGGTCAGATATAATATCAGAGCGGCATACCCAAAACTTAGGCAATCTGAACATAGGGTTGCGGAATATATGTTGGAACATATGGATGATATGGAGAATATGACTTTGGCGAGACTTGCCGAATCGGCAGAGGTCAGTCAGCCAACTGTACTGAGAATGCTCAGAAAAGCTGGGTATGGGGGATTTAAAGAATTGAGGATAGCTGTTCTCAAGGACAAGATGAAAGAGAACGCCGATAAAAAAGAGTCAGATGGCGGTATTCTTGGAATGCCGTTTCATAAAGGTGAGAAGCTAGAGGACATTCCGGGGCGAATAGTTGTAAATACTATAGAACTCCTAAATGATTCACTTAAGTCCATTTCGGCGAAGGCACTTGAGAAGGCGGTGTGCGCCATAGACAGAGCTGGCAGGGTTGGTATATTTTCTGTGGAGGATTCCAACTCGGTTGCAATAGATCTGCAGACAAAACTTATGTATTTGGGAATTTCATGTGAATACAACTGTGATTATTATCTGCAGAGCATACAAGCAGGTCATATGTCCACAGGAGATGTAGCAGTAGGTATATCTTACACGGGAACATCGATAAACACGGTGGATGTACTTAAAAGTGCGAGAAACAGAGGCGCAACGACCATTGCGATAACAAACTTTACGGATACACCGTTGGCGGAGGCTGCCGATATCATGATCCTCACATCGGATCGACAATTTCTGCAGGGGAATGACATATTTTCCAGAACGGTGCATATGGCTGTAGTGGATATGATATATGTGGGACTTATGTCCATGGACTTTGATAAATATTCAAGGCAGCTTTCAAAGAGTGGCAGGATGATAAGTAAGCGCAGATACGGTGCTGATATGTAGAGAAATTACATATCGGCACCGTTTTTTATGTAAAATTTCCGTTCAAAAGTTTTACACTGCCTTGATAGCAAGGGGGACAAATGCCGTGATAACCTGTGAACCGTACAAGCGAAATGAACATAACACCTGCAGGACAGAGCAGGACGGGAGGTTAAGATTTTAGAATGTTAGAACTGAAAAACATAACAAAGAAGTATGGAGATTTATCAATCTTGAATGACATATCACTTCAAATAGAAAAGGGTGAGATCGTGTCGATTCTCGGACCATCCGGAAGTGGAAAGACAACACTTCTCAATATGATACTCGGGATCACGGATGTAACGGACGGAAGGATTATCTATGATGGTGAAGATATAGCAAATGTTCCGCTGGAAAAGAGAGGTTTCAATATAGTATTTCAGGACTATGCGCTTTTTCCTAATCTCACGGCTTATGGAAATATAGTGTATGGACTCAGGAACAAGCCGGATATATCAACGAAGAAAGACGTGGATGATCTGGTAAAATTGCTTGGACTTGAGGAGCATCTTGAGAAGAAGATAGATCAGCTTTCAGGCGGACAGAAACAGAGAGTTGCACTTGCCAGAACAATGGTCATGAAACCGAAGATACTTCTTCTTGATGAGCCGCTCTCAGCACTTGATGGTGTCATAAAGGAGTCGATCAAGGACAAGATAAAAGAGATCGCAAGAGAATATGCGCTCACAACGATCATAGTTACCCATGATCCTGAGGAGGCGCTTACCCTTTCTGACAAAGTGCTGATAATAGACGGCGGCAGGATAGCCCAGTATGGAACTCCAGACGAGATCGTGCATACTCCGTCAAATGATTTTGTTGAGAATTTTATATTGAATCAGCTTGAGATAAAGAGAAACAACATATTTGATCTGTTTGGGAGGAAGGTTTCATGAGACAACAGACAAACAGAGAGATAAAAGGGATATTTGTTGCGGTTTGTGTGCTTTTTGCTGCATTCCTGCTGATCCCAATGATATTTATAATAGGAAAGTCATTTATAGGAAAAGGTGGATTGACCCTTGAATACTACAGATCGATATTTGAAGGAAGGGAGTTTGCAGAGATATTTGGAAGAAGTGTGGGAATAGCCATGGCGAGTGCACTTGCCACTACGATTCTGGCATTTATCCTAGCATACTCCATACATTTTACCACCATACATCCATTTCTGAAAAAAGGGATATACAGACTAGCGGTTATGCCGATGCTGCTCCCGACCATCACTTATGGATTTGCAATAATATACTCCCTTGGAAAACAGGGACTTATCACAAAACTTCTTGGAAGACAGTTGTTCGATATATATGGTATGACAGGACTTATGATCGGATATGTTTTGTACACGCTGCCGATTTCGTTCTTGCTTATCAACAATACAATGGGATATATAGATAAGAAATTTCTGGTGGTTTCAAGGGTCATGGGCGATGGACCGCTTAGAACATTCTTCCAGACTATATTCAGACCGCTCATGGGAACCCTGGCGGCATCAGTCATCCAGTCATTCTTCCTCAGCTTTACAGATTTTGGAATACCTGCCTCTGTGGGAGGAAGAACAGAGGTTATAGCGGGCAGACTTTACAATGAGATGCTCGGGAGTGTGCCAAATTTCAACAGGGGAGCTGTAGTAGCCATCATGATGCTCCTGCCTTCCATAATAAGCATATTGATGCTCGGTTATCTTGACAGATACAACATTAGGTACAGCAAGGTTTCGGACATAGAGATGAAAAAGTCACGGATCAGGGATGTGGCATGTATGACCATGTCGGCTGCTGTTTTACTCTGTGTCACAGCGATATTTGCAGTCATAATCATAGTGCCATTTATAGAAGAGTGGCCTTACAGAGTGAACTTTACACTGAGTCATTTTACAGCGGTGTTCGAGGATACAGCACTCTCAATGGTTGTCAGAAATTCCATAGTCACAGCAGTGCTTACCGCATTGCTTGGATCACTTGTAGTATACGGTGTGGCACTCGTGACAGCCAGGAGTAAGATATCAGCCAAATGCAAGAAGGTGATAGAGAGCGTGGCGCTTGTGACCAATACCATACCGGGCATGGTGCTTGGTATAGCATTTCTGCTGACTTTTTCGGGGACAAGCCTGCAAAATACTATTGCAATCATCATATTCTGCAATATCATACATTTCTTCTCGACGCCTTATCTTATGATGAAGAGTTCGCTTGAGAAGATGAATTCGTCCTGGGAGACTACGGCGAGACTTATGGGTGACAGCTGGATAAAAACAGTCGTAAGAGTCATAACACCGAATGCCATGTCAACGCTGCTTGAAGTTTTCAGTTATTACTTTGTAAATGCCATGGTAACTGTCAGTGCAATCATATTTATAACAGGTGCGAGAACCATGGTGATAACGACCAAGATAAAAGAATTACAGCATTTTGCTAAATTTGATGAGATATTTGTACTCTCTCTGCTGCTGCTCGTCATAAATATAGCGGCCAAGACATTGCTTGGTGCTTTGGCGGAGCACATGAGAACAGTTTCAGATAGAAAACAAAAGGAGAAAAAGAGATTGAAGGAGAAAATCATGAAGAGAAAGATGAGCAAAAAAGGAGCGGCGGGGATAGCTGCAATGGCACTTACAGCAGTGCTTATGGGAAGTGTGATATTTACAGGATGTGGCAAGAGTGATGGAGCCGTAGGCGACAGTGGAAAGCAGGTAGTCATCTACTCAAATGCTGACGATGAGGCGGTCATAGCTATGAAGAATGCCCTCGACAATAATGGATATAAGGGACAGTATGTGTTCCAGACATTTGGAACCAGTGAGCTTGGAGGAAAACTGCTTGCAGAGGGAACAAATATTGAGGCTGATCTTGTGACCATGAGTTCATTCTATGTGGAGAGTGCCCAGGATCAGAATAAGATGTTCAAGGATCTGACATTTGACACAAATGCGCTGGAGGAATATCCGGCTTACTACACGCCGATCACATCACAGGAGGGTGCGATTATAGTCAATACTGAGGTGATGAAAGAGAACAATCTTCCTACACCTACATGCCTCAAGGATCTTGCAGATCCGGTGTACAAGGGATTCCTGTCGGTTGTGGATATAGATGGTTCATCCACAGCGTGGCTCATGGTTCAGGCGCTTATCAGTGCATATGGCGAGGATGGAGCGCAGGAGATACTCAAAGGAATATACGATAATGCTGGTGATCATCTGGAGGAGTCCGGTTCTGGACCGATCAAAAAAGTACGCGCCGGAGAGGTCGCTGTCGGATTTGGTCTGAGACATCAGGCACTGGCAGACAAAAAGTCCGGACTCCCTATTGATTTTATAGATCCTACAGAGGGAAACTTCTCACTCACAGAGTCAGTTGCTGTGGTTGACAAGGGGAACAAGAGCAATGAGAAGGCTATGGAGATGGCAGAGTGCATCATCAAAAATGGCCGTGCGGAACTTCTTCAGACTTACCCGAATCCACTGTATGATGGCGAGAAATCAGATGCGGAAAATGAGTCAAAGTATCCAAAGAAGTTCTCAGAGAAACTCACAGTTGAGCTGCTTGAAAAGCATAGAGCGCTGGCAGATGCATGTAAGTAATTAAAAGGAGAGTAAAGAAAATGTATAAATTATTGACACCTGGTCCACTTACGACCACAGATACAGTTAAGAAAGAGATGCTTGTAGACCACTGCACATGGGACGATGATTACAAGTCTATAACACAGAATATCAGAAAAGAGCTTCTGGAGCTTGCCCATGTGACGGATGATGAATACACTGTGGTTCTTATGCAGGGCAGCGGAACATTTGGTGTTGAGTCGGTTGTGACAAGCTCTGTTGGAAGTGATGACAAGATACTTGTATGTGAAAATGGTGCATATGGTTCCAGAATGGCAGAGCTTGCAAGGAGAGCCGGCAGAAATGTTGTTGTGTACCATGAGGATTACAACAAGATGCCGGATGCAGACAAGGTGAGAGATATCCTTGCGAAGGATCCAGCCATCACTCATGTGGGCATGATACACAGTGAGACCACATCCGGAATACTCAACGATATAGAGTCGGTGGGAAAGGTCGTAAAGGCTGCAGGAAGGACATTTATTGTGGATGGAATGTCATCATTTGCCGGCGTGGATATCGATGTGAAGGGAATAGGAATAGACTTCATTATAAGCAGCGCAAACAAATGTGTACAGGGTGTTCCGGGATTTTCATTCATCATCTGCAGCAGAAAAGAGCTCATGAAGTGCCAAGGCAAATGCAACAGCCTGTCACTTGACCTCTACGACCAGTGGGAGACAATGGAGAAGGATGGCAAGTGGAGATTTACATCGCCAACCCACGTTGTTCTCGCATTTGCAAAGGCTCTTGAGGAACTTAAGGCCGAAGGCGGGGTGTCAGCCAGAGCAAAGAGGTATAGGGAGAACAATCAGCTCCTTGTTGAGAGAATGCGTAAGATGGGTATAAAGACATATATAGACGATGCTCATCAGGGCCCTATCATCACCACATTTTTTACACCGAAGGTTGAGAACTATTTATTTGCGGAGATGTACGAGTATATCAAGGAGAGAGGCTACGCGATCTACCCTGGCAAGGTAACAGACGCAGATACATTCCGAATTGGAAATATAGGCGAGATATATAAGGATGATATAAACAAAGTGTGCGATATCATAGGAGAATATTTCGATAAGTGCCGTGCTGGAAAGTAGGAAAAAATCGGTGAAAAGATGGTAAGAGTACAGATTCGAGCTGATAGGACAGGAATTGCAGGGATAAATATGAAATCAGGAGGCAGAAGAGATATGAGAAATATAGAGGCTGTTATATTTGACTGGGCCGGAACAACCGTTGACTATGGCTGTATGGCGCCGGTTCAGGCTTTCGTAAAGGCTTTTGAAAAGTTCGGAATCACTCCGACAGAGGATGAGGTAAGAAAGCCTATGGGCATGCTCAAGCGTGAACATGTAAGAACCATGATGAATATGGACAGGATCCATCAGGAGTGGATTAGGGTACATGGAAAAGATTTCACAGAAGATGACGTGAATCAGGTATATCAGGAGAGTGAGTCAGGGATACTTGAAATACTTCATGACTATGTAGAGCCAAAGCCGTATGTGATAAACACCATAAAGGCGCTTAGAGATGCAGGGATAAAGATTGGATCCACAACAGGATATACAGATGAAATGATGGGCATCGTGGTGCCAAAGGCGGCGGAGTTTGGCTACGCTCCGGACTGCTGGTTCTCTCCGAACTCAGTGAAGAACATGGGGCGTCCATATCCATACATGATATTCAGAAATATGGAGACACTCGGCATACATTCCGTGGCAAATGTAATAAAGGTGGGAGACACCGTATCTGATATAAAAGAGGGAATCTCAGCAGGTGTTATAACAGTTGGAGTTACCGAGGGAAGTTCTGTGATGGGACTTTCCCAGAAAGATTATGAGAGGCTGACGGAGACGGAGCAGAACATATTGTGTGACAAAACAGGAAAGATATTCAAGGAAAACGGAGCAGATCATGTCATAAGAAATATGAGTGAACTTCCAGGGCTGATAAGGAAGATAGAGGCAAGATAGAGAAAAATTACCGCGGCAGTCGCCGGATCTCGTGCAAGCACGGACTTTTACAACTGCTTGCACAAACTAAAAACCGCAGGACTATGCATGTAGATAGTCTGCGGTTTTTATATATAGGTTAAATTTGATATAGCCGGAACAGTCAGTAGACTGTGCATTCAAAAGTTTGCCGATTTTGACATCGTTCCTGACCGTAATAAGAGATTATAGTGAGTTTACCCTGCCCATGAACAGGATCATGCCAGTGCTCTGATCTTCAATCACATACACAAAGGGCTTGTCCACAATAAAGTTATATGTTTCCTCACTTGGCATCATTGCTGTTTCCTTGACCATGATGTCTGTCTCTGCTGCGGCCTTGGTTCCGTTCTCATCCACGATAACCTTTGCCCTGTGGTTGACAGATGAAACGGCTATGCCATCGGCGATCTTGGAGAAGTCAGCACTCTCCGAATATGCCGACTGGATTCCCATGTTTTTCAGAATGTCGTCAAGACCGTCAATACGCTGCTCATCTGTGAATTTTGGGAGCTGGAGGGTATCGATCTCTACGTTGTTGGCGTCATCCAGAGAGTCGATGAGTTTCTGTTTTTCTTCGTTGCTTAGTTTGTCAAAGAGATCATTTATGTCTCCGTCATCGGCGGTTGGCATGAACACCTTCATGACAACATTGTCGCCGTCGTATGGAAGTGTGATTCCCTTGATCTCACCGTTGTCCATGTATGTGAAATGCTCACCGTAGAGATGCATCATATCAACAACGTTTTCCTTATCGGTTCCGTAGAAGCTGCTCTGAAAAGTTTTATCCTCGGTAAAAGGAGTATCCCATTTTCCCTCGAAATAAACTGCGTTTATGAGCATCATCACTGTTCCGCCAGGAATCTCCTTTAAGATTTCGGGGATCATCTTGTTGGTGTTGTCATTCACCCAGTTGTTGACATTTTGTACAACTTTGTCCGCCTGGCCGTTGAAGTCTGCTTCATACACCTCACCTGAGTAGTAATCTTTGGCAGGTGTAAGGAAATCCTTTTCTATGTCAGCTGACCAGGATGTTCCCTTGTTCATCCATACTGAATTTGCGGTATTGACAAATGTATTCTGAGACCAGTCTTTTGACAGATATGCCTTCATCTCATCGTTCCACTCATCAAGATCTGTTATGCCGAGAGCGTTTTCGAGATCTTTTTTGGTTGCGCCGTCTGCACCTACATCCAGCATGGACAGTGCACTTGCAATGCTGTAAGGCGAGTAAAATATGTTCTTATCAGCAGGAAGAGCAGAATACATATTCATAGAGAATTCATTGATTCCGTTCTTTAGCTGGTCAAATGATGTTATATCCGTTTTGACCGGAGTCGTAGTGATGTTGTCAGTGAGTGAAGTGACTGACGAATCAGTTTTTGTGTGACCGGGATTATTCCCCGGTGTATTTGTGCCGCAGCCGGCAAGACCCGCACACATACAGGCGCTGAGTAGTAATGCTGTTATTTTTTTTCTCATATGAATTCCTCCTTTTAAACATCAGCCCGCTGATAAACACACTTGGCGGAGCTGATCTTGCATGTCATGTAATGATTATCAGGTTGAACCTGATGGTTTATTGAACTTTTGTCTGAATGATTCTCAATATATATACGTGCAGTGAACATTTTTTTATGGCGATTATTTAGAAATTAAAATAAAAGTTTTTGTGTTCATAGATTATCAAGCGATATCATGTCATTTTAAATCTGAAAAATTGATTTTGGAAAGTTAGGAATCCATTTTAAGAATCCATTAAAAATATTATAGATAAAATTCGACAAGAAGACAATTAAAAAAGCAGAATATACATTTGTTTCCAAAACGAAATCAGAATATGTTTAAATATAGTAGAGCTTATATGATTGCAGGATTATGTAAGCCGCATAATGCGGGAAGGAGAAACGAAAGATGAGAAAAAAATATTATGCAGTTATAGGAATGCTTACACTTGGTATGGCACTTACCGGTTGTGGTTCCGGAAATGGGGATAAGACAGGGCAGACAGGCAGCTCAAGTCAGACACAGAGTGCCGACCAGGAAGCGGTGCAGGATGGCGATCAGGCAGAGAACAGCGAACAGGCAGAAGATGAGAAAAGTTTTGAGTACGAAGTTCGTGATCTGGCGGATCCGGTGTACAGGAGTGCTGCGCAGGATTTCTCTGGCGGAGATGGAAGTGAGGAGTCGCCATACCAGATTGGCACGGCGGATGAGCTCCAGCTGTTATCCGATATGCTGGCAGATGAAGATAAAAAATATGATTATAAAAGCAAAAATTATGTGCTTACGGCAGATATAGATTTGAACGACATAACAGATTTTGACAATTGGAGTACGTCAAGACCGCAGTATGACTGGAGACCTATCGGAGAGACGTATGCCTTCAGCGGAGTATTTGACGGAGATGGCCATACGATCAGAGGAATGTATATCAACACAAACGTAGATGATGATCTGTATCCAGACAGAGGCTTGTTTGGAGAACTGAACGGTACTGTGAAGAACGTCGATATGGAAGATGCCTATGTCGAAGTATCGGGAAAATCTTCATATACAGGAATTGTGGCGGGGGCGGCATTTAAGGCTGTGATTGAGAACTGCAATGTGTCAGGAAATATCACAGGTTATGATGGAGAATATGGCGGAATAGTTGGAAATGCAGGTGTTTCGACAGTAAAGGATTGTGTATTTTCGGGAAAGATCAATGCAGTCAAGTACAAATCAGCTTTTAGAGCCGGTGGTATCGCAGCTTACAACACAGGTTATCTGGTTATTGAAGATGACGATGTGGACAAATTCGATGGCATTGTGAACTGCGACAGCAAGGGAGAGATAAGCAATACAAGCAGCGACTCTATTTCGTTTAATGTAGGAGGAATTGCCGGAACAAACAGTGGCAAAGTCAGCGGATGTGTAAGTGAGATGGAGATTAAGGTTACAAATGAAGGAGATGCCAAGGTTGGCGGAATAGCTGGCAATATTGTGGATTGGAGCATGATGTCGGATTGCAGGAACAATGGGGCGGTATCATCTGATAACGGCTTAGTCGGAGGCATAGCAGGAGATGTGTTATCACAGGATTCA
The DNA here is from genome assembly GCA_900548215.1 of uncultured Coprococcus sp. Taxonomy (GTDB): domain Bacteria; phylum Bacillota; class Clostridia; order Lachnospirales; family Lachnospiraceae; genus Coprococcus. Next base: position 14,007 of record URJI01000016.1, read on the forward strand.
AGATATAAGGTGGTCATAGACAAATGTGTGAACAGTGCGAATGTGTCCTGTACTTCTAGTTTTGCCGGAATTGCAGGGGGAGTAACAGTAAATACTGGTGATGTCACTATATCAGGCTGCGTAAATGAGCAGGATCTGGAGGGTGATGAGTGCGCTGGAATAATATATAATCTCACAATGATGTCGGCCACCATCTCTATAAATGACAATATAAACAAAGGCCGTATAAAGACTTCCGGACTGTACGGAGCTGGTGTGCTCGGCTATGTGTCAAATATGGGGGATAGCTGGGCTGTAAATGTTGAAGGCTGTACAAATACAGGAGATATTGATGCGAAGAGTAATGCCGGTGGAATTGTATGTTTCACATATTTCCCAAGTGAGAAAAATGCTGAAGGCGGTGACGCCCAGACATCATTTGACATAAAGAACTGCAAGAACAGTGGAAACATTACTTCTAAATCAATAAACGGATTTATCGGCGGAATCATGGCTGTCGATGGCCTTATGGGAACAAAGGTTGTGGTCAGCGGCTGCGACAACACCGGAGATCTGTCATTCACTGATGGATGGGCGGTTGATGCGGAAGAGTTATCCAATTATGTTGATGATGACGGAGAGATCAGCGAGGGATTTACACTCTCAGTTATGGCGGGAGGTATAATAGGAAGGATCGGACAGTCAGTATTTCTTTCAACGGATGCAGACACTCCTGATGCCTCAAAGATAAACGCAGAAAATGCACTTGTTCAGATAAATGACTGTAGCAGCACTGGAAAACTCAGCTATGTCCAGCCGGTTAAGGGTGACGACGTGACGGATGAGCAGTACAATAAAATAATGGAGAACTACAGGAAGGTGAGTCTGGGCGGTATACTTGGTGACTGTTCTTGTAAAGGCTCTTATAGTGTAAGCTTCAGCAACTGTACCCATAATGCAGAGCGAGGAGTGGGAAATACAGATCTTCCGGATATAAAGTGATGGTATATTTAGGGTTAGACTGTAATATATAGTGTAATTTTGATCCTAAGGTTTGGTGAAGAGCTGGATATACAGCAGACAAAAGTGCTAATATATATTGGAACGTATTTGTGAGTGTGCATCTCATCGTGGCTGTACATGACGGTGAATGTCAGCAAGATGTGAGCATGTCGTAGCATATAACAGGAGGATAAGATCATGGCACTTATAAAAGGAATACATCACGTGGCACTCAAATGCTCGGATGCAGAGGAATATAGGAAAGTTGCAGAGTTTTATGGTGATATACTGGGACTTTCAGTTGCGAGAAAATGGGATGGCGGGATCATGTTTGACACCGGAGATGGCATCATCGAGGTGTTTGAGGATGGTGAGTCACCTCTTCCGCAGGGCACTATTAGACATTTTGCATTTGCTACAGGGGATGTGGATGCCTGTGTTTCGGCAGTGAGAAAGGCAGGATATGAGGTGTTCATAGAGCCAAAGGACATAGAGATCCAGTCGGATCCAAGGTTTCCGGCAAGGATTGCGTTCTGTCATGGACCACTTGGCGAAGAGATAGAATTTTTCTGTGAGAAATGACGAAGAGTTGTAGAGAATTTCTATTATAGAATTACATGGAGATGATAGGGTTGACAAAGGAAGAGTGGTACGCCCGGCTTTTTGAACGTCTGGGGAGGTCGAAGTTCCGCAGTGGATTTCATTTGACACAGAAAGATATCGACTATATACATGAAAAGGGGCTGGATACCATAAGACAGCATGCACGGGATTTCATAGCACAGAGGGAAGCTCCTGCATTTATACCAAATGATGGCAAACAGACGCCCATGCGTGGACATCCGGTGTTTGTGGCACAGCATGCAACGGCTGCATGCTGCCGTGAATGTATACGTAAGTGGCACACATTTGCACCGGGAGTGGAGCTTGGGCCAAGGCAACAGGAGTATCTGGTGGATGTCATCATGACCTGGATAGAGAGGGAGCTTGAAGCAGCCGGAGATAAAATAATTTTATACCAGCGGTGTAATGACAAATAATTATATTTGTGGTAGAGTACAGTTTAGGTGGTCAAATAAAAGAAGAAAATCAGGACACACCAATAAAAAATGACTTAGGAAAAGGAACCCGGAAGGGATAGTCAGGAAAGGAAAGAATCATGTTAAGTATAGTTTTCGCTAAATACATAACCCGAGAGTTTAATAGTGATGTGGCAGGGAATACTTTACATACAGATGATAAGCTGCGTGAACATATGTACTCATATGGTACAGGGCGAGAGCGTACGGAACATGATCATGCAAATATGCTTACCTGAAAGATCTGAGCAAATACATAACAGATTAAATAGGTTTCGATAGACTGAGATCAGCCAGATCTATCAGCATTAATAGATTGTAATCATGATGCACGAAAAAACGTCCATCTATGTGAGTATTATAGAAGTATTCATGTGGATGGGCGTTTTTTTCGTGTTTTTGAACTCGTCTTTGTGAAGAAGAAATCTGCCAGAACTTAGAGATAAAAGAAAGGGATAGATATGGCAGAGATTGTATGTGTCGGATCGTTAGGGGCGCCAGGGGATGCGCTCTGCGCGGTTCACAATTTTAACAATGCAGATGAGATGAGAATTTTAGGAGGGAAGTATTATGTGTAATGTACCAACAATTGACATGACAGGAACAGGCAGAAATATTGTGAAGCTTAGACAGAATGCAGGTCTTTCTGTAAAGGATCTGCAGGATATATTTGGATTTGCCACTCCAAATGCGATATACAAGTGGCAGAAAGGTATGGCTATGCCAACCGTAGATAACCTGATCATTCTAGCTGCCATCTTTGGTGTAACGGTAGATGATATCATTGCAGTAAATATCTGCTCGACAGTTGGAATCAGTGCGTAGCATAAAAAATTTACATATTCATGTATATAAAGGCGGACAGCGGTACCTACGTTGCCCGCCTCTTTTATGTTCCTGTATGGGGACAGGTACCTCCGTCCCCAGGGGGGCAGGCACCTCCGTCCCCAGGGGGGCAGGCACCTCCGTCCCCATAAGGGGTGAAAATTGGGGGTTGACTTGGAGTGAGCTCCAAGTGATATATTCAGTACAGGATAGAAAGTTTATTATAAATATTCAAGTACATAGATAAGTAAGAGGTGAGAAATATGACTATCAAAGAAGTAAGTGAAAAGTTTGATATCACTGCTGATACCCTAAGATATTATGAGAGAGTGGGACTTATCCCTCCTGTAGCGAGAAATGCTAGTGGCAACAGGGATTATCAGGAAAAAGATGTCGATTGGGTTGAACACACTGTATGCATGAGAAATGCTGGTGTTCCGATAGAGGTGCTTATTGAATATGTAAAACTGTTCCAGATGGGAGATGCTACATTTGGCGCGAGGCTGGATCTCCTTAAGGAGCAGTATGAGAAACTTGAGAAGCAGAGAAAACAGATCGAAGCCACCATGGAGAGATTACATTACAAGATATCCAAATATGAGGAGGCCGTGAAGACCGGCAAGCTTGTATGGGACAGGAATTTTACTGATTGTGAATGACAGATGCACAATCTGGAGCATGTGTGGATGTAAATGGAAAGGCAGATCAATGAGCGATAATGCACTATGTTAATGAGCGGTATTGCATTATGTTAATGCGAGGCAATGTACTATGTTAAAACAGGAGGATAAAGAAAAAATGTATATTGAAAATATCAACGGACCACAGGATGTAAAGAAACTGACAGTAGACGAGATGGGAACACTTGCAGACGAGATGAGACATGCGCTTCTCATCAGAGCCAGCAAACATGGCGGACATTTTGGCCCGAACTTTGGTATGGTGGAGGCAACCATAGCACTTCACTATGTATTTGAATCACCAAAGGATAAGATTGTGTATGACGTGTCACACCAGAGCTATCCGCACAAGATGCTTACAGGAAGAAAGGATGCATATCTCTATGAGGAGCACTATGATGATGTGACTGGTTACAGCAATCCGCATGAGAGCGAGCACGACTTCTTCACGGTTGGACATACTTCAACATCCATCAGTCTGGCTGCAGGCCTTGCAAAGGCAAGGGACCTTCAGGGCGCAGATGGCAACGTGATAGCGGTGATAGGAGATGGCTCCCTGTCAGGAGGAGAGGCCCTTGAAGGCTTGGATTACGCTAAAGAGCTGGGTGGCAACCTCATCATAGTTGTAAATGACAACGATATGTCCATAGCTGAGAACCATGGTGGACTCTATACAAATCTCAAATTACTCAGAGATACAAAGGGAACAGCGGAGTGCAATCTGTTCCGTGCCATGGGACTTGATTATTATTATGTGCATGAGGGCAATGATGTGGCAGCTCTCATAGACACATTTCAGAAGGTAAAGGATACAAAGAAGCCTGTTGTGGTCCACATCAGAACCCTCAAGGGAAAGGGTTATGCCCCGGCCGAGGAGCACAAGGAGCAGTGGCACTACAGCGGACCATTTGACATAGAGACAGGAAGATCGTTATTTGAAAGCGACGAGGAGGACTACTCAAGCGTGTCCTGTGATTACCTGCTTGACAAGATGAAGAAGGACCCAAAGGTCGTTGCCATCACAGCGGGAACACCGACAGTTATGGGATTTACAGAGGATAAGAGACGCGAGGCCGGAAAGCAGTTTGTCGATGTGGGGATCGCAGAGGAGACAGCGGTGGCTCTTGCATCGGGAATTGCAGCAGGCGGCGGCAAGCCTGTGTTCGGTGTGTACAGCTCATTTGTACAGAGAACATTTGACCAGGTATCTCAGGATCTCTGTATCAACAACAATGCAGCCACTATAGTGACATTTGCAGGATCTGTATATGGAATGAATGATGTGACACATCTAGGATTTCAAGATATCCCGATGCTTTCAAATATACCTAATCTTGTATATCTTGCTCCGACAACAAAGGAAGAGTATATTGCTATGCTTGACTGGAGCATAGAGCAGAATGAGCATCCTGTGGCCATCAAGCTCCCAGGCGGTGCAATGGTAAGTGGAAGACCTGTGACGAAGGACTTCGGAGATCTGAATAAGTATGAGGTGACGCAGAAGGGAAGCAAGGTTGCCATACTCGGACTTGGAACCTTCTACAGTCTGGCAAATGCCGTGGCAGACGAGATGGAGAGTGAGCTTGGGATAGATGCCACCGTCATCAATCCATACTATATCACAGGACTTGACGAGGAGCTTCTTGAAGGTCTCAAGGCAGACCACTCGGTTGTCATCACCATCGAGGACGGTATACTGGATGGCGGATTCGGCGAGAAGATTGCAAGATTCTACGGTGATTCAGATATGAAGGTGCTGAATTATGGTCTTAAGAAAGAATTCCTTGACAGGTACGATGTCGAAGAGGTTCTTAAGGATAATCGTCTTGATGCAGAGATGATCGCGGAGGATGTTAAAAAGTTGGTGTAAGGAATATGATTATCTATGATAGACATGTTTAATATAGTCTATTTATTAGTGGAAATATAGAGCAGACATAAAATGCCCCATATAATTCTGAAGTTATTTTTCTGAATTTATATGGGGATATTTTATTTGAATATTTGATTATGATATGATGCCCAGTTCGGTTAGAAGAGATATGGCTCCTTCTGCGGTATCTTTGTCAAAACCTAAGGCCTCGAGGTCTGATACATTAGAGATATTGTTCTCTTTGGCAATTTTTGTGGCTTCTTTTATTAAATTCTGCCCTTTAAACTTACCCTCAGAAACACCCTCGTCTCTGCTCTCCTGTAATTCTTTAGCCATGATCCTTCTCATAGCACTATTCATAAAAGCATCACGCTCCTTCCATGTTTCAATCTTTTCCTCGTTAGCATCGGATACGATGGATGATATCGTGTCTGCGAACATGCCATGTCTTGTATCCAGATCTTTGATGTTAGACAAAAAATCATAAAATAAATCCTTGGATATGCCGCACGGACGATACTAATTGTAATATCTTTTTCGTTAATAGGAGTGCCATTTGCCTCGCAATTCCCTGGTGCGATCATATACAAAAGAGCATATGCCTGCACCTTGTAAAATGTTTCGAGATTAAGCTCATCTCTGGGTGATTTGTATTCCAGAATATTGTGCTTTCTGAAGAATCTGCCTATATTGTTGTCGATCACCAGATCATCAGGTTTCTTGACAACAGTAAGATCAATGATCAAAGGTTTTCGTGTAAGCTGAAATTCGTCATTGAACTCAATGTCATCCTCGTAATCCATAAGATATAATCTCATGGCGTGGACAAATCCGGTGTGCCACTGGATAAGTTCCTTGTTTTCATCTGTATTTTCTTTCTTATTGCTCAAATATGTACCTCCATTTTACCCCATAAAATAAAAAATAACAACGCAGTAAATGATCTGGCTGGCCAGCCGTTATGGATGATTTACGTTTCCCGCGGGAGATACTTTTCACAGAGAATACAGTAGCGGGAAGAATATTTCAAGACTTGGAAAAACGATTTAACAAAAGTTTCACCAAAATATACAGAGCGGATAAAAACAAGCATTTATACGGCTTTGGGCAGGATTTTCGCAGGGATGGATTTGGGGCTAAAATAGTGTTACCATATAGCAAAGCCGATACGAAATGATAAATGTATGTGTAGTTTACTGTTACACGTAAATGGGAGGCGCGTAAAATGTGGATATTATTTGCAGTGGGTTCTTCGTTCTTTGCGGGGATCACGGCGATACTTGCAAAATGCGGTATAAGAAAGACGGATTCTGATGTGGCGACGGCTATAAGGACAGTTGTGGTTCTGCTGTTTGCCTGGCTGATGGTATTTGTCACAGGAGCCTGGACTGCAGACACATATATAAGCGGCAAGACTTTGCTTTTTCTGGTCCTCTCCGGCCTTGCAACCGGCGCATCCTGGCTGTGTTATTTCAGGGCGCTGCAGAAAGGGGATATCAACAAGGTCGTTCCCATAGACAAATCAAGCACCGTGCTCACGATTCTGCTTGCCCTTATATTCCTACATGAGGGGATCACCTGGGTTAAGGGTATCTCAATAGTTATGATAGGTGTGGGTACCATGCTTATGGTCACCAAAAAGAAAACTGCAGATGATCAGGAGCTGTCAGAAAAAGATGTCGAACATATGTCAACAGACGGTGGCAGTGTGGCACAGAAACGGCGGGGAATGGGACTTTTGAATGGCAGCTGGCTGTTGCACGCCGTGCTCTCAGCTGTTTTTGCCAGTCTGACAGCGATACTCGGCAAGGTAGGGATATCGGATATCAACTCAAATCTGGGCACGGCGATCAGGACAACGGTGGTTCTTGTCATGGCTTGGCTTATGGTGTTTGTGTCAGGAAAACAGCATGAGATAAAGGGCATAGAGAAGAAGGAGCTGCTGTTTATTGCGCTCTCCGGAATAGCCACGGGAGCATCCTGGCTGTGCTATTACAGGGCACTTCAGGACGGACCGGCAAGCGTGGTCGTCCCGATAGACAAGCTGAGCATGCTCATCACCATTGCATTTTCAGGAATCGTGTTCCACGAAAAGCTGACCAAGAAAGCGGCTGTTGGTGTGGTATGCATCACTGCTGGAACTCTCTTAATTGCTATGAATTTCTGAATATTTTACGGTCTATTTAGAAAGTATTTATAGTTTCTTCCTGTGGATTTTATATCTATCGTTTACACTATATACAACGAAAAAGATATAGAGGATACATTTGTACATGAGAAGCTTATCAAGCTGTGCTTGATGGCAGAACAGGCAGGAGGCGTTAAATATGAGAACAGCAGACCACATGAATCTGAGCAGATATATTATGGATCACATGGATGCCGGCGCATCTAAGCTGCAGAAGGCGGCGTTCATATTTGGCAGCATAGAGCCGGATATCAATATGCTGACTTATTTCAGGGGCAGCATCCATGGCGAGGAGAAGCTTAGAGGACACAACTATGAAAATGTCCAAAAGTATATGGAAAAACTTACAAATAAACTCACAAAGAAACTTGAGAAAGGCGGAATGGGAACTATAAGACAGAGCTTTCTTCTCGGAAAGCTTGTTCACTACGTGGCAGATTCATTCACATATCCGCACAACAGTTTATTTTTCGGAAATCTCAAAGAGCACTGCCAGTACGAGACAGAACTGCATGACTATGTGAATAAGACGATATCTTCAGTAGGTGTCAATATGGAAAGCATAGATGATGGGCGAGACATAGTGGAATATCTCAGAGAAATGCATGACAGGTATGTCAGTGAGGCTCCGGGATGCGAGAATGATTACAGACATATCACACATGCAATATCCGTGGTTACAGAGCGGTTCTGGCAGACAGAGAGTGTGTCAGTGCCATCCATGCGGGATGTTGCAATTGCATGTAAGGAACATATACCGGTTACGGCAAATGTAAGTATGGCAGCAGCTGGAAACGCTGGAATGGAGTCCACAGGGGTGGCGTAGGAATAGCACACTGTAAAAAATCTGATATGTCTAAATTGAGTGCGCGATAAAGATTCAGTTAAGAAACTTTACAGAAACAACAAAATAGCTTGTGAAAAACAATTTAAAAATACCTCTTGCATTATTTTCTGAAGTCTGCTATTATAAATCACGACAAAGGCGTCAAATGAATCGAAAAGATTCGTTTGGCGCCTTTTTTGTTTCATTAACAAGGGGGTCAGACCCCGTTTAGCACGTTAATGCAGCAAAGGGGCTTGATCCCTTTAGGAAAAAAATAAGGAGGAAGAAACTATGAATACGGGAGATACTGGTTTTATTATGATCTGTGCGGCTCTGGTGTTCTTTATGACACCCGGACTTGCATTCTTTTACGGAGGCCTCGTCAGGAGGAAAAATGTTGTAAATACCATCATGGCATGTACAGCCATCATGGGACTTTCAGTTGTCATGTGGGTGCTGTTCGGTTACTCACTCTCATTTGGTACTAATCACGGAGGTGTTATAGGAGACCTCAAGTGGTTTGCACTCAACGGGATAAAGATGGATGAGGCTGGTCCTTATGCGGACAATATACCTCACCTTGTATATGTTGCATTTCAGATGATGTTCGCAATGATCACACCGGCACTTATCACCGGTTCACTGGTCGGACGTGTGAAGTTCAAGGCATTGTTCTTCTTCATCATGTTCTGGTCGATCATCGTTTATTACCCAATGGCTCACATGGTATGGGGCCAGGGCGGTTTCCTCGGGGAGATCGGTTCAGTTGATTTCGCAGGAGGAAATGTAGTACATATAAGCTCAGGTGTGAGCGCTCTTGTATTTTCTATCATCCTTGGAAGAAGAAAGGGATATGAGAATACAGCATACAGAGTTCACAACATTCCATTTGTAGCACTCGGTGCATTCATCCTTTGGTTTGGATGGTTCGGTTTCAATGCCGGAAGTGCCCTCGGTGCAAATGGTCTTGCAGCACATGCTTTTATGACAACAGCGATTGCCAGTGCCAGCGCAATGCTCTCATGGATGATAATAGATGTTATAAAGGACGGAAAGCCTACCCTGGTCGGTGCATCGACAGGTCTTGTAGTTGGTCTTGTGGCTATAACACCTGGTGCAGGATTTGTACCAATCTGGTCATCATTCATCATCGGTGCACTTGTCAGCCCGATCTGCTGCTTTACAATATCATTTCTTAAGGGTAAGCTGAAGATAGACGATGCACTCGATGCATTTGGCTGTCATGGTATCGGAGGTATCTGGGGAGGTATCGCAACAGGATTATTTGCAAAGAGCTCGATCAACAGTGTAGCTCGTTGGGATGGACTGGTATTCGGTGATGTACATCTGTTCCTGATGCAGCTTGTTGGTATCGTGGTTACGATCGCAGTAGCAGTGGTCGGAACACTTATCTGCCTTGGAATCGTGAGACTCTTCACACCGCTCCGTGTAACAGACAGAGAAGAGAAGGTGGGTCTGGATATCTCAGAGCACGGCGAGAGTGCATATCCAACATTCAATGGACTTGATTCATAGGACAGCATATGATATAGGAAGGAGAGATCTGATATGATGATAAAGGTTGAGGCTATCGTGCGCGAGGAGGTCTTTGAGGACGTCAAGGAAGCACTGAACGCTATAGATGTAAATGGTATTACAGTGTCTCAGGTTATGGGATGCGGAGCACAGAGAGGATATAAGAAACTTGTCCGTGGTACTGAGGTAGATGTGGTGATGCAGCCGAAGATCAAGTTTGAGATAGTTGTGTCATCTGAGGAATGGGAGAAGAAGACCATAGAGGCTATCCAGAAGGCGGCATATACAGGTGAGGTTGGAGATGGCAAGATATTCAGCTATGAGATCCGTACTGCAACTAAGATACGTACAAAGGAGAGCGGCTATGATGCTCTGAATTAAAAGTTTATAATTTCTTTACCAAATACTAGTCGGGAATCCTTTGACAATCAAAGGGTTCCTGTGTTATTATGTCGGAAATATCAGGGAGTAGTTCACATCGGTTATAAGATGTTGTGCGATCTCGTCATCACGTTTTCTGGCTGGGACATACCTGTGCAGGGAACCGGGGCGCACGCTTTCGGAGTATATATAGTAGTGTATATAGAATTTGGAAGGAACGAGACTTTTATTGTGTGTTTATCATGCAATGAAGGTCTCGTTCTTTTGTTGTATGTAAGAAAAAGAGATAGCTGAATACACAACAGACTTTTCTTTGCGTGATAAGCATATAAGATCAGATGACATTATGTTTGATGCATAGATAATATTGCTGATCTGGGAAATGGAAAATGGACACCGGGCATGTGGCTGGTATCCGAAATCAAGAAGAAAAGGAGTCTGGTGTGTATGACAGAAAAGAATTTTTGGAACTGTTCCGGTGATGAATTACTAAAAGAATTCAAGACAGACAGCCGCGGACTGTCGACGGAGCGGGCGGAGGAGATCCGCAATGAGAAGGGAGAAAATGTTCTCCAGGAAGGCAAGAGAAAGAGCACATTACAGGTGTTCCTCAGTCAGTTTTGTGACCTGCTGGTGATCATACTGATCATAGCAGCGGTCATTTCTATGTTTTCTGACAATATCGAGAGTACCATAGTAATCTTGGCGGTACTCGTCATGAACGCTGTGCTGGGAACAGTGCAGCATGTGAAAGCTGAGCGTTCGCTTGACAGTCTGAAACAGCTTTCATCCCCAAATGCAAAAGTTATGAGAGATGGCGTGAAGCAGGAGCTTCCGTCCCGCGAGATAGTTCCGGGTGATATCGTGCTGCTTGAGGCGGGCGATATGATAGTTGCCGATGGAAGGATACTTAGGAATTTTTCGCTTCAGGTAAATGAGAGTTCACTTACCGGAGAATCAACAAATGTGGAAAAGAATGATGCGATAATAGAAGGTTCCGTGCCACTTGCAGACAGGACAAATATGGTGTACTCAGGAAGTCTTGTTACATATGGACGAGCAGAGGTGCTTGTGACCGGAACAGGAATGGACACAGAGCTCGGCAAGATCGCAGGACTGATGAACGCTGCAAAGGAGAGAAAGACTCCGCTTCAGGAGAGCCTTGACAAGTTCAGTGCAAGGCTTGCGGCATTTATCATGATTGTGTGTGCACTGGTATTTGTCCTTTGTATATACAGGAAGATGGCGGTGCTTGATTCTATGATGTTCGCAGTCGCCCTTGCAGTTGCAGCTATACCTGAGGCTCTAGGTTCAATAGTCACCATCGTGCAGGCATTTGGCACCCAGAAGATGGCGAAGGAGAATGCGATAATCAAGAACCTCAAGGCGGTTGAAAGCCTTGGATGCGTGTCAGTCATCTGTTCAGACAAGACCGGAACACTTACACAGAACAAGATGACCGTGCAGGAAATATATTTAGATGGAAAACTTTACAAGCCGGAGGAGCTTGATTCCCATAATCAGCTTCACAGGTACCTGTTATACGATGCGGTTCTCACCAATGATTCCAGCATAGTGGATGGTAAAGGAATAGGAGATCCGACGGAATATGCATTGCTTGAGATGTTCCGCCAGGTCCACATGATGCCGGGAAACAATGTGCCTGTAACGGAGGGGCCTGACCCCATTGGACAAAGTGGTTTCGGTGCGTGGAATCTTAGTGAGGATGTACTCAGGGACTGCATGGATAGAATGGAGGAGGTTCCGTTCGACTCAGACAGAAAGCTTATGAGTACAAAGTATCTGCTTCATGGGGTACCGACCATACTCACCAAGGGTGCTGTGGATGTGCTGCTTGACAGATGCGTGAGCGTGAGGTACAGCGATGGCGTAAAGCCTATGACAGATGAAGAAAAAGCGAAGATCAAGGCTCAGAACAAGGCATTCTCAGAGAATGGCCTCCGTGTACTGTCATTTGCATATAAGGAAAGTGACGAGGTACTGGGAGTTGATACTGAGTATGGATTTACATTCCTTGGACTTGTGTCCATGGTGGATCCGCCACGCCCGGAGTCTATGGCAGCGGTTGCCGATGCAAGGCGTGCGGGCATAAAGCCGGTCATGATAACTGGAGACCACAAGATCACAGCGGTTGCCATAGCGAAGCAGATCGGAATATACGAAGATAGGGACATGGCACTCACGGGAGAGGAGCTTGACGCTCTGTCTGATGAGGAGCTTGCGCGTGACATAACAAAGATATCTGTATATGCCAGGGTGTCACCGGAGAATAAGATAAGGATAGTTGATGCATGGCAGAAGAACGGCAATATAGTAGCCATGACAGGCGATGGTGTCAATGATGCCCCGGCACTCAAGAAGGCAGACATAGGTGTTGCCATGGGAATAACCGGTACGGAGGTGTCCAAGGACGCGGCGGCTATGATCCTCTCAGATGACAACTTTGCAACCATCATCAAGGCTGTGTCAAATGGGCGAAATGTATACAGGAACATAAAGAATGCGATACTGTTCCTGCTGTCAGGAAACACAGCTGGAATACTGGCGGTGCTTTATACCTCTATAGCTGCCCTGCCTGTTCCGTTTGCACCTGTACATCTGTTGTTCATCAACCTGCTCACAGATTCTCTTCCTGCGCTTGCGATAGGAATGGAGCCGGCTGATCCATCGCTGCTCTCAGAAAAACCGAGGGATCCTAAGAAGGGAATACTGACATCTGACTTTATGGCAAAGATGCTCTCGGAGGGCCTTCTCATCGCTATAGCGACCATGACAGCATTCCATTTTGGCCTGCTGGTGAGTCCGGCAAAAGCCACTACCATGGCATTTGCAACACTGACACTTGCCAGATTGTTCCACGGTTTTAACTGCAGAAGTGAGGAGTCGATGTTTAAGCTGGGATTTAGATCAAATAAATACAGCGTATATGCATTTTTAGCCGGAGTGGCATTTCTGGCTTCGGTCCTGTTCATACCGGGACTTCACAGTTTGTTCAGCGTGGTAAGTCTTGGAGCGGCTGATGTGCTGAAGATAGCGGGACTTGCATTTGCACCGACTGCGATAATACAGATCATTAAGGTCATACAGGACAAGAGGAGATAGATTGTATGTGGAGAATATGCACAGACTGTACGGTGAGAGTGACCTTAGGACTGTGGTCGTGTGGAAAAACATATATGCCTGCATAGAGAACTGTATGGATGTGTGCGAGTATGCGGCGGATATTGTGAACACGGTGATCATGAAAAATTCATAGGATGAGATTCCTGCAAAAATAATAGTCAATAGAAATATTTACGAAATATTTTCAGATTGAATTAAAAAATTTGTTATATTTATCAAAATTTAGAAAATGCAGAATATTCTATTGAATAAAATCCGAGTGAGAATATAATAATCAAAGGGTTAAAGGGTGGTTTGAATATACAGAGTAACTATATCTGTGTATCGAACCTCCTTTTTTATGAAAAGGCCCAATATGTGGAGACTGTATACAGGCATGTATACCAAAGTTGTGAATCGTTGCTCCATATGTGAATGATAAATATATAGAAGGAAGACAAAAAAGATGAAATATTTGAAGCAGTTTCTTATAATCCTCGCCATCTCATTTATCGGTGAGATACTTAAGTATATAGTTCCGCTACCGATTCCGGCGAGTATATATGGCATGGTGATCATGTTCATCTGTCTGCAGACCAAGATCCTCAAGCTGGACGATGTGAAGAGTGTGGGCAAATTTCTCATAGAGATCATGCCGGTCATGTTCATACCTGCCGGTGTGGGTCTTATGTCATCGTGGGGAACGCTTAAGCCTGTGCTTGTGCCAGTCAGCGTCATAACGGTGGTCGTCATCATCACGGTCATGCTTGCTTCAGGCTGGGTATCACAGCTTATAATAAGGAGAGACAGGAAGAAGGAGACTGAAAATGAGTGATCTGTTTGAATCGTCTATATTTGCAGGGGTGACTATAAGCCTCCTGGCATATATGTTTGGAAGTGTACTTAAAAAGAAACTTAAGATAGCTATACTTAACCCACTGCTGGTGTCCATCATAGTGACTATAGTGGTGCTGGTTGTGGCTGACGTGGATTACGATGTGTACAATGAAGGCGCAAAGTATCTGAGCTGGTTTCTCACACCGGCTACAGTGTGCCTTGCAATACCACTCTATGAGCAGTGGGAACTTTTAAAGCACAATTATAAGGCTGTGCTCGGCGGTATAGTTGCCGGAGTTATAACGAGTCTGACTACAGTGCTTGTGTTGAGCAAGGTCATGGGACTTTCCCATAAAGATTATGTGACACTTCTTCCGAAGTCCATAACCACAGCTATCGGAATGGGTGTTTCGGAGGAGCTTGGCGGATATGTGACGATCACGGTTGCAGTCATAGTTGTGACCGGAGTGATCGGCAATATAATCGGAGAGATCGTATTCAAGATATTCCGTATCGAAGAGCCTATATCCAAGGGACTTGCTTTCGGATCATCAGCCCATGCCATAGGAACTGCCAAGGCGATGGAGATCGGTGAGGTTGAAGGTGCCATGAGCAGTTTGTCGATTGCAGTTACGGGAATACTTACGGTTATACTTGCGTCGGTGTATTCGCATTTTATGTAATAGATATAATTGAAGAGAGTTATGCTTTTCGTATTTCCCTGAGCTTATACGCAGCCATGAGCTGGAATCTGACCTCCGCATCGGAGAGATCATATTTCAGCTCTTCTTTTATTATCCGGAGTCTGTAATTTATCGTATTCCTGTGGCAGAACATTTTCTCGGAGATAAGCTGAACACTGCCGCTGCACTTAAGATATTCGTACAGGGTGTCCGTAAGCGATGAATGATGGGTCTTGTCGTACTCAAGGACTTTTTCAAGCTGTTCCGTGACAAATGCGTGTATGAGCCGGGTGTCATCAACCTCCAGAAGAATACGCATGAATCCAAGGTTGTTGTAATCACAATATATGTTGTCTGCAGCAAATTCCCTTGCGGAAACTGCACGGTGGTAACTTTGGGGCAGTTCTGTAAGGGACAAGACCGGGCTTCCGGAACCCATATGTATGCTGTGATCCGGAAATCGTGCCGCCAGAGCCTCTGCGATGTCGTTGCATTTGTCTGCGATGGACCCGGAGGAAGGGCATCTCAGGATAACTGTCGGGCTGTCATCATATACAAATGCATGAAAGACAAGATCTGTATTGTTGCAGACCTTTTGCAGAATATACATGAACTCGTCCGTTGCTTCTGTATCGATGGACAGAACGTTGTAGAAGCCATTGTTGAATCCGGAGCCTTTTATTGTGTCAGTCTGCTCGTCGGTCAGGAAATTCCCCATGAGAATATTCTGGAATGCTGCGGTCATGTTGCCATCATCCCTGGAGTCTTCAAATATTCGGTTGTAGTAGTCGTGGGTTATATCAAAAATCCTTGTGTCCCATGGCATGGTGAACAGCGGGAACGAATATCGGTGGCACAGCCTGACAATCTCATCGGTTATGTCCTCCTCAAATATATATCTGCCGGTATTCAGAATGAGTCCGCAGGTTCCCCTCTTTATGAGCTCCTTGATAAATGCCCTGAGCCAGTCCTCGCGTTCACCGGAGGTCACACCGGTTGTGATGATGAGTTCTCCTCCGTTCAAAAATGTGGATGTAGATATATCCTCTGATATGTATACCCAGCTTACGATGTTTTCCATTCCCTTTCCACCGGATATCAGGTTGAGGTTGTATTTCCGCTTGGTATCATAGTACAGATCTCTCAGAAAAATAGCCATGTCAGTGTCCCTTCCTGTATTGCACGCACATATATTTCCATGTAAACATATATTATAAGTTATTATCATTGCATATGAGGTGCATGTCAATGATAAAAATGTGCTGTGAGCACAAATGCGTTCTAATATTTTGTGCCTAGGGAATATGGCATAACATCTCTGGTTGTGCGATTCTATATGCATAGTTAAAAAGACAGCCGGTGTTTCAGAAATAAAACCCATAATCTGAAGTGAGGTCAATATAGGCCCAAAGGGGCCAGACCCCATTTAACACGTTAATGCAGTAAAAGGGGTCAGACCCCATTTAACACGTTAATGCAAGAAAGAGGGTCTGACCCCGATGTGGTATCTTTGGTGCACAGGCTGCTGGTTGAAAAAATAAAGGAGGATAAAATTATGCTTAGAACAGATTTACCAGAGATAATCACAGAGACTCTGCCGGGACCAAAGGCAGCAGAGGTTATAAAGAGAAGAGAGAAGGCTGTGCCATCAGCCATCAGATGCGCGTACCCTGTCGTTATAGATAAAGGTGAAGGAGCTATGATACAGGATGTGGATGGCAACAAGTTCCTCGACTGGATAGGTGGCGTCGGAGTCCTGAATATCGGATTCTCACAGCCGGAGGTCGTTGAGGCTGTCAAGGCGCAGGCTGACAAATATTTTCACGGCATGTTCAATGTGGTTACCCATGAGGGATATGTGGCACTTGCTGAGAAGCTTGCGTCCATCGCACCGGTAAAGGGCAACGAGAGGAAAGTGTTCTTTGCAAACAGTGGAGCTGAGGCTGATGAGAATGCTGTCAAGGTCGCAAAGAGCTTTACAAAGAGACCAAATATCATCGTATTTTCGGGAGCTTTCCATGGCAGAACACATTACACGATGGCCATGACATCCAAGAAGGCTTATGCAAAGGGGATGGGTGAGCTTGCAAATGGAGTGTTCAGGGCACAGTTCCCATATTACTACAGGAATCCTGAGGGAATGCCACAGGAGGCAGCTCTTGATTACTATATGAATTCGCTTACAGATGTATTTGAACAGTGCGCAGCTGCAGATACCATTGCGGCAGTTGTTGTTGAACCTCTTCAGGGCGAGGGTGGTTTCATACCTGCACCTATCGAGTGGGTAAAGGCTGTCAGAAAGCTCTGTGATGATCATGGAATCCTTCTTATTGCGGATGAGGTACAGAGTGGTTTCTGCAGAACAGGAAGAATGTTTGCCAGTGTATATTGGCAGGAGGCAGGCGTACAGCCTGATATCATAGCAACAGCCAAGTCTATAGCAGCAGGTGTTCCGCTGTCAGCCATCATCGCAAGATCAGAGATCATGGAGGCTGTTGCTCCTGGAACAATAGGCGGTACATACTGTGGAAATCCGCTTGCCTGTGCAGCAGCCCTCAAGACTATCGAGATCATGGAGAGAGATGATCTTGCAGGACGTTCGTGTGAGATCGGTGAGAAGGTTGTGGCAAGATACAATGAGCTCAAGGAGAAGTATGAGTGCGTTGGCGATGTCAGAGGACTCGGTGGAATGGTAGGAATAGAGTTTGTCAAGGATAAGAAGACCAAGGAGCCTGCTCCTGAGCTTACATCTGCGGTCATCACTGAGTGCTGGAAGCACGGCTTGTTAGTTGAGGGCGCCGGAACCTACAATAATGTCATAAGATTCCTTGCACCGCTTGTTATCACAGATGAGCAGCTTGCCGCCGGCCTTGATATCTTCGAGGCAGCAGTGGAGGCAGCATTTAAGTAGATGCTTGAAAAAGCAGAAGATACACGACATAATATATCACAAGGAGGACCCGCGTAAGCGGGAGATGCCTTGTGATAACGCGGGCGCCGCACGGAGTGCATAGGAATGCGCCCGCTCAATAATATATCACAAGGAGGACCCGCGTAAGCGGGAGATGCCTTGTGATAATGCGTAAGCGGGAGGAGTGCTATGGATTATTTATCTCATAATGTTGCTGTGAATCTGAATAGAATGAGGACCTCCAAAGGTATGAGTCTGGACGTGCTCTCTGAGCAGACGGGTGTCAGCAAGAGCATGCTGGCGCAGATTGAGAGGGGCACTGCTAATCCGTCTCTGGGTGTCATGGGCAAGATAGCCAGCGGCCTCAGAGTTGAGTTTCATGAACTTATTGATCCGCCGCCCATGGAGGCCTGTCTTGTGGATCCAGAGGAGCTCGTTCCGATCAAGGAGGCAAAGGGACAGTATAAAGTGTGGACGTGTTTTCCGTATGAGGACAGCCATGAGGTGGAGATATATCGTATAGACATTGAGCCGGGAGGCACATATGTCAGTGGCTCCCATGGTGAGAAGACAAGAGAATACCTGTCGGTTACAGAGGGTGTTCTGACTGTTGAGGCTGGTGATACAAAACAGAATGTCGGCAAGAACCAGATATACAGGTTTGAGACTGATAAGGTTCATGTGTACAGCAACGATGGGAATGAAAAGGTGAGCTGTATATGTGTATTCCTGGACTATCACTAACATGAAAATATGAGTGGTATTAAGTGCAAAATAATGTACATACAATGTGGTTGTAAAAGATTATCATTTGTCCAATATAATGCACAAAATGTTCAATAAAATAATGCTCTAAAGCGCATGGTAATACAAATAAAGTCAGATAATAAGCCAATCTTAAGAAAATTAAGAAAAGGTGTTGACATGTATTATATTGAGTGGTATCTTAAGTGTGTCAAATATAAAGAACAAGAATTTAAGGCAAAGGAGCCTGGACGAATATTCGTCCGCTGTCTCCTTTGCCTTTTTTGATGCTTGGGGACAAAAGCTATCCGGCACCATGATTCTTCTAAATTTTACGAATGTAGTGGAGGTAAGGATTATGAAATTAAAAGACACAGGATTAACATTTCAGGACATCAAGGACAAGGTAGACAAGTACATGATCGAGACATATGAGCGTTTCGATTTCCTCGCTGAGACAGCAAAGGATATGTATATATATGATGAGAACGGCAACGGATATCTTGATTTCTATGCCGGAATCGCTGTAAACAGTGCAGGTAACTGCAATGAGAAGGTTGTTGAGGCTGTCAAGGATCAGGTCGGTGACATCATGCACACATTCAACTATCCTTACACAATTCCACAGGCACTGCTTGCTGAGAAAGTTTGTACAACAATCGGAATGGACAAGATATTCTTCCAGAACTCAGGAACAGAGGCCAATGAGGCTATGATCAAGATGGCCCGTAAGTATGGTATTGAGAAGTATGGTCCAAACCGTTACCATATCGTAACTGCAAAGCAGGGATTTCACGGAAGAACATTCGGTGCCATGTCAGCAACAGGTCAGCCGGGAAATGGCTGCCAGGTAGGATTTGGTCCTATGACATACGGCTTCTCATATGCACCTTACAACGACCTTCAGGCATTCAAGGATGCATGTACAGAGAACACGATAGCGATCATGGTTGAGCCTGTACAGGGCGAGGGCGGTGTACATCCCGCAACAATGGAATTCATGAAGGGACTCAGAGAGTTCTGTGATGAGAACGATATGCTTCTCCTTATAGATGAGGTACAGACAGGCTGGTGCAGAACAGGAAATATCATGTCATACATGAATTACGGAATCAAGCCGGATATCGTATCCATGGCAAAGGCTCTCGGCGGCGGAATGCCGATTGGAGCTATATGTGCAACCGCTGAGGTTGCAAAGGCATTTACACCTGGTTCACATGGAACAACATTTGGTGGACATCCTGTATCATGTGCAGCAGCACTTGCAGAGGTAAATGAGCTGCTTGACAGAGATCTTGCAGGAAATGCAAAGAAGGTGGGAGATTACTTCGCAGCAAAGCTTGAGAAGATCCCACATGTAAAGGAAGTAAGACATCAGGGTCTCCTGGTTGGTGTTGAGTTTGATGATACGATCGGCGGTGTGGATGTAAAGCATGGATGCCTTGACAGAAAGCTTCTGATCACAGCCATCGGAGCTCATATAATCCGTATGATCCCACCACTTATCGTGAACGAAGAGCAGTGTGATAAGGCTGTTGAGATCATCACAGATGCAGTGGCAGAATTAAGTAAATAGGGGAAATGCGAAGCCCCTGGAAGGAGCGATGTAGATGAAACATTTTGTTGTGACCGTTGGATGTGAATATGGCAGCGGTGGAATAGAGATTGGCAAGATGGTAGCGAAATCTCTGGGAGTTGAGTATTACGACAGAGATCTGATAGATAAGGTCGTTGAGGAGATTGGCGTTGACAGAGATCTTGTCAAGAAGGCGGATCAGGGCGAGACAGTCAAGTATGAATTTGATACAAGCTTTGGACCGCGATATGCAAACCTTACAAACAGGGTTATTTATAAGCAGTTTGAGGTTATCAATAAATTTGCAGAGAAATCTTCCTGTATCATCATAGGACGGTGCAGCAATTATATACTCAGGGACAGGGAGGACTGTCTGAATGTATTCATATATGCACCTACAGAAAAGAGGATACAGTATGTCATGGAGAAGAAGGGGCTTGATCATGACAAGGCGGCTGAGCTTGTCAAGTACAACGATGGAATGCTTAGTTCCAGATATAACTACATGACAGGCGGAGATATGAGAGACTGCAGCATGCGAGACATGATGATAGACTCCAGTGTACTTGGTCTTGAGAAAACTGCAAAGTACATACTTCAGATGATAGATCTGAGATTTGAGGATTAAGCATAAAAGAAATTGTGAATTAACATATATATGCAATTCCAACTACATCGCGAATATAGAAAATGACAATGGCGTCAGATGAACACGGAAAGTGTGATTTCTGACGCCATTTTTTTTACATTTTAACAAACTGTGGATGGTGTGCTTGGATGTATTAGAAAGGATGATATTATGGCAGGAAAAAAATCAGAATTTGATAAAGTATTTTCTGCCTGGGACATACTGGTGATAGCCTTTGGAGCCATGATCGGCTGGGGCTGGGTAGTATCCTCAGGCGACTGGATCACGAGAGGCGGAGTAATAGGAGCGGCCATCGGATTTGCACTTGGCGGTGTGATGGTATTCTTTGTTGGACTCACATATGCAGAGCTTACAGCAGCCATGCCTCAGTGCGGCGGCGAGCATGTGTTCAGCTATAAGGCTATGGGACCTATAGGTTCTTACATATGTACATGGGCTATCATACTTGGATATGTCAGTGTTGTATGTTTCGAGGCGTGTGCACTTCCAACCATAATCACTTATATATATCCAAAGTTCCTTCAGGGATATCTGTACACGGTGGCAGGTTTTGATATCTATGCATCGTGGCTTGCAGTTGCAATAATAGTTGCGATATTTATAACATATATCAATATCAAGGGCGCGAAGACAGCAGCACTTCTGCAGACTATACTTACAGTTGTTATCGGTGGTGTTGGTATTCTCCTCATAGTTGCATCAGTTGTGACAGGAGATGCTTCAAACCTTGACGGACAGATGTTCAACGGAGATTCCACAGGGGAGGTATT
>URJI01000017.1 GCA_900548215.1 uncultured Coprococcus sp.
CCGGTGCGAGACACTGTCAGATAGCAGAACTTGCAGCCATGATATCCATGGTAGCTTATGTCCGTTATTGGGGGCAGAAGCCGGTTGCTTTGGTCATTGTTACAGAGCGGAGTGTTATAGCACATGAGATTGCTGCTCTCATAAAACGCTTGTTTAGATATATACCGGACTCAAGTGTGAGAAGAACCGGTGCAAACAGCAGAATATATAAGATGGAGATAAATGATCCGGTTATGGTTGACAATATATTGCTCACTCTCAAGATTGAAAATGACCGGATAATGACAGGAAAGATTCTTTGTCAGAACATGAAGGTCAGCCGGCTTGATCTGAGGCAGGATTGCTGCCGGAGGGCTTATGTGAAGGGGGTTTTCATGACCTCAGGATCAATTAGTGATCCGAATAAAGGATACCATCTTGAAATTGTGTGTGTGAATAAAGGCCGGGCTGAGTTTATACAGGAAATTATAAATGACTTTGGCGTTGTCTCCAGGATAATACAGCGTAAAAAATATAGCGTAGTGTATTTGAAAGACGGCGAAATGATAGTTGAGATGCTTGGAATTATGGGCGCACATATATCTCTTATGGATATGGAAAATATCCGTATAAAGAAGGATATACGAAATAAAATAAACAGACGTGTGAACTGTGAGGCCGCAAATCTGAATAAGACGGTAAGCGCTGCTGTGAAGCAGATGAATGATATCAATTACATAATAGAGACAAAGGGCATAGATTTTCTCCCTGAGGGACTTCAGGAATTGGCTGTCGCAAGATTGGAGAATGAGGATGCCACTTTGAAGGAATTAGGCGAGATGATGAATCCTCCGCTTGGCAAATCGGGGGTTAATCATAGATTAAGAAAAATAAGTGAAATCGCAGAAGAAATGCGGGGCTATTGATAAGCCCGAGGAGGATGTAATGATCGAAAAGACAGTTGTAGTATCAATGATGGGAGAAGCAGAGGAAAGGCCTGTAGCTGTACTTGTGCAGGTGGCAAGTCAGTATGACAGCAAGATATATCTTGTGACAGGTGACAAAAAGATCAATGCAAAGAGTATTATGGGAATGATGAGTATGAATTTTGCAAATGGCAGCGAGATAACCATAGCAGCTGATGGTCAGGACGAGGAAGCCGCAGTGAATGCACTTGCAGATTATCTCACAAAAAACAAATAAAATATGATGTGAACAGATATGTTGCCTGTATTGTAGAGTGTAGCTGAATACAGGAAAATGGCATATGATAAATTGGTAAATTTATTGCAGGAGTTGTATGTATGTGGTAGAATATATTTATCAATGGACATTTGTCGGAGGAACAGGATATGGGATTTTTTGACGGATTATTAAAGAAGATACCATTCGTATCCAGATTTTCCAAGAGAAAAGAACCTGTTAACAATGTGGAGCTTCAGTACAACAAGGCTATGAATCTCATGGATAATGGTGATGCTGAGGAGTCTGTGACCATATTGGAGCAGGTGGCGGATATTGGAATCATGGATGCGCAATATAAGTCATATGGGGATGACGCTCTTCTTGCACTTGCAGAGTTCTATGAAAAAGGTAAATATCGCAATGCTGTTGTGGATGTTGATCTTAACAGAGCGACAAAGTATTACGAGAAGTACGTAAATCAGAACCATGACGGGGATGTTATATTCAAGCTCGCCAAGATGCTTCTTGAAGTTCAGAATTTTTCTAAAGCTATCAAGTATTATGAATTGGCTGCTACAGAGTATGGAATAAAGGCTGCATATATGAACCTCGGCTCAATATATGAGAGTGGACTTAACCGTGTGGATGAGTATGGCAATAAGAGTGACTATGTGGTGCCTGTAGACCTTGAGAAGGCTATGATGTGGTATAAGAAACTTGCTGATACCGGAGATGCTAAGGCAAAGGCGTCATATGAGCGTGTTGAGTATATGAGTACTCATGGCGATAGCCTGGAGTTTGAGGAGAAGGACAAGCTTTATACGGATATAGCGGAGGCCAGAAAGGCGAAGGGCAAGGAGCCGCGCTACAAGGTTATTGAGGCGTCCAGACTTCAGTATCAGTATACATATGTCCATGATCAGGTTGAGGGATTTATTCACAAACTGCCTAAGGGCTGGGTGAAGACTATCAACGAGTCAACAGGTGAGGAGTATTATGCTCCGAGTCTGACATATAAGGATTTTGCTATGTATGTATATTATGATAGCGTTCCAAAGGATTCAAAGATGACTCTGGAGAACTATCTAAGATATTGTAATGATGCTTTTGATGAAGATATTCAGCTTAAGGCATATGTTACAGAATATGCAGATGGTATATGCACAACATATTACCATAAGGATATGGAGAAGGGTATTGTGTCATTTGCATTCTATCATGGCAGAAGACTTGCGTGTATGAGATTTGTATGTGCTACGATGGAGATCATAGAGCAGTACGAGGAGATTATTTTTGAAACTGCTAACTCATTTGCCTTTGTAGATCCTACGCTTGCCAGTGAACACAGTGCAAACCGTAAGGATATGCAGTACTACAACGAGGCTATATACTGTTATTATCTCGAGGATTACGAGGGGGCTATGAGAGCTGCAAAGCAGGCTCTTAAGCTCGGAAGCATAAAGGCAAGTTACCTGCTTATAGAACTCTACTATGATGAGGACAGTCCGTATCGCGATGTGGAGAAGACTATAAGTTATGCGAAACAGTTATTTGAGGCAACGAAGGATCCTGAATTGGCATTTCTTCTCGGTATAGTATACGATCAACAGCTTAAGGACTATGTCAAGGCTGTAAATTGGTATGAGAACGCAGAAAGACTTGGACACAAGAGGGTTGCATTCTACCTTGGAAGAATATACTATTATGGTCTGCTTAGAACCAAGAGAGATGGAGTGAAAGCTCTGTCATATTTTAAGAAGGCAAGAGAGAATGGTATACAGGAGGCTGAGGGATATATTAAGGATCTTGAGGATCTCAAGGGAGAGGATCTTCAGACTGCTATTGATAAATGGGAACGAGCAGTGGAGGCTGGAAGCGAGTCAGCAGCGATAAAGATTGCTATGATGAAGCAGAGGCAGATTTTCTATATTGCAACACCTTATGAGATTGAGAAAGCTTATTTGGAGGCTCTTGGGCTTGGAAGTGCTCAGGCTGGATATGAGCTTGGTAGAATTTATCAGCTACAGGAGAAACAGGATAACTATAAGGGTGAGATCAAGAGTATCAAGTATTTTGAGAAGGCATTCAATGCCAACTTTGATGACTGGGATAAGGAAAATCTGTTTAAGGTTATCAATTATAAGGTTGAGAAGGGACTTCCACAAGATGAGGCTATCAAGCTCTATATAGAGAATGCCAGCATGGGTTATGTTCCTGCAATAGAAAAGCTTATATCGCTTGTGCCAACCACAACACAGCAGATATGGAGTTTGTATGATGCACTGATAGATCTTGCTGAGACAGGTGATGAGTCCGCAATAGTAGCAATGAACAAGCTAGAGATGAATTATGTTGATCTCATTCTTAGAGAACCTGCAAAGGGACAGAAAGTTGTGGAGAATAAGTTCTTCAGACTCTGTGTTCCGAAGGAGTGCAACGCAGTTATCAACGATGAGGGCGGTACGATAAAGATGGCAGATTCTGTCGTTGAATTTGCTGTGGCAGAGATGCCGGTTAACGCTACTGCGGAACAGGATTATCTGAAGATATACAAACTTATTGTGTCTGAATACCTTCCTGATGAGAATGCAGAGGTAATTATTGCAAACTCCAGAATGATAGGTTCAGCGATAAGGGCATCTAAGGATAATGTACATACATTCAGCATCTTGTTGATCAGCTCAAAAAATCAGTATATATTCAAGTTGAGTTCGAAGGATAGAAGACAGATGATGCAGTTCAAGGATGTGCTTATTGCTATAGCTAAGTCCTTGGTTGAGACTGGAGAGATATACAAAGCAACAGGTGATGATAAGAGGAACATTGGACTCGCATTCCTGTTGAAGACGAATGAGAGCGGCTTCCTTTCAATTGGAAAGGGAGAGTAAGTATAGGTCATTATGATCAATCACAACCCGGAGGAAAAACTCCTCCGGGTTTTTTATCCTGGAATAAGTGAAAAGGAGTAGAGTAGGTTATGCCTGGGTTGAATAAGAGAGAGATGACAAGCAAACCGCTAAGGATGGATTCGAGAATGGCTCGTGATGTGGAGCGATTATCTACATATACCGGGTATTCACAGAATGAGATAATTCTTATGGCAATAAAGAGGTATCTCTTCGAGAATCGTGAGTATTTTCTGAGAGATATGATTGAAGAAAAATGCATAAGAAGAATAGAGAGAGAAGTTTTAATTATGCGTGGCGAATGCAATTTGAATTTTGGAGATATGACAGTGGATTTCATGAAAGCAGAAAACACTGTCGACAGACAAGGATTATATGACGTCTGCATAACACTAAAAAATAAACTGGGTGAAATATTCTATAACGATAATCAGCAGATAGATGTTGATGGGAAAGATTGGGAATACTATAAAGAATTTCTGTATGAGGTTGTCATGAAGTATATGGATATAGATGAACCCGCACTTAAAACGTATTTCAGAGAAAAGTTCCTGTATGAATAGAGGTGAGACACTTGTTTAGAAATATTATGAATGATCTGGCTGCCTGGTATGAGACTGGTGCGGACAAGGTTGCTGTTGTGCGAGGAGGCAAATCTGTCGGAAAGACGTGGGCTGTTGCAGATTTTGCGATGGGTTTTTTCAAGGATCATATAATTATAGACATGTGCAAATATCCAGATTTTGCTGCATATGCAGCAAAAGAGAGAAGACCTGAGAAGATTCATGCCAAGCTAACAACATCCCTTGATAAGTATGATTTTAAGGACAAGCTTCTTATATTTGATAATGCGCAGGGCTGTGAGGGCTTGCTTCAGAATCTTGTTGGTTATAGCAGTTATAACAGAGAGTGCCGTATATGTATCATTGCGACTTCAGGAGGTCCTGTTCCAGGAGAAGAAGAGTGCAGGGATAACATAAGTGTATATGAAATGATGCCTATGACATTTGTAGAATTTTTGAAGGCTGGAAAGGGAAGAAAACTTTGTTCGTTTATAGAGAATAATAAGCTTTCACCTATGCCGGATGAGGTCAGGGATAGTGTTCAGTCTATGCTTGAGGTTTTCTTTGTAACTGGAGGTATGCCAGAGGCTGTTGAAGAGTATTATAAGACGGGTGATTTGAAAAGAGTTGATGTTGTATTGAAGTCTATACTTGACAGAATGGTAGGATATCTGATAAACTCCACTCCGAAGAGGTATCTCACTAAAGTACTTGCAATATGGAATAGCATACCGGCACAGCTTACAAAAGAAAACAAGAAATTCATGTATGGCTATGTTGATCCCAAAGCCAGGGCAAGAGAGTATGAGGCTTCGGTTGACCAGATAGTGCGTATGGGTGTTGTCAGACAGGTATACAGAGTGAGGAACGGAGTTCTCCCACTTGTGAAGCAGAAGGATGACAAGTCGTTTGAACTTTATCATCTTGATCACGGATTGCTCAGAGTTATGGCAGGGCTATTGGTTCAGGATATAGATAGAGAGAATGTTCTTGATATGATGGATGGCGTGATAGCTGAGCAGTATGCACTTTCGGAATTGTATATGAACAAAAGTGTTGGTGATCTGTATTTCTGGATATCATCTGCCACTGCAAAGGTTGATTTTGTGTATGAGGGTGATGGTGAAGTAATTCCTGTAGATGTACAGACAAGTCCGCATACCAAAGCACAGAGTTCGAGAGTGTTCAAGCAGAGATACAACAATCAGACATCTGTAAGGATATCTACAGATGATATGTTTGTGGATAAAGGATTGGTAAATATACCGCTATATGGAATCTGGTGTTTTTAAATCCAGACATAGGCAGTGTTTTTATAGATGCCGAAATAGCTCAGTTGGTAGAGCAACGCATTCGTAATGCGTGGGTCGAGGGTTCGAGTCCCTTTTTCGGCTTATGGCTGACACCCCGAAACCTAAGAGAAATCAAGGGTTCCGGGGTGTTTTTTCATAAGGAGGGATGATGGATGGAAGCGCCCGGATGGTATAAACATCTGAAAACGATAAACAGACATAAAAAAATGGTTATGAAGAATTGTTTCAAATGTGGCATGTACAAGCAGGGGCTGCTTCATGATCTGTCGAAATATTCCTGGACGGAGTTCTCGGTCGGAGCAAAGTATTATCAGGGGAACAGGAGTCCGAATGATGCAGAGAGAGAAGATAAGGGGTATTCAAGCGCATGGCTTCACCATAAGGGAAGAAATAAGCATCACCTTGAGTATTGGATAGATTACAGTCTGGATAAGAGCAACAGACAGCTTGTTGGAATGAGGATGCCTGAGAGATATGTAGTGGAGATGTTCTGCGACAGGATTGCAGCAAGCAAGAACTACAATGGAGATAAGTATAGTGATTCATTTCCTCTGGAGTATTATATGAAGGGAAGATCTAGAGATATGCTGCATCCTGAGTCAGCAGTACTTCTGGAACAGCTGCTTCATATGCTGGCTGAAAAGGGAGAGGATTACACATTTGATTATATAAGGCGGGAAATACTGCACAATAAATAACGAAGGATACACAGTTTGACAGACAGGTGCTTTGCATCTGCTATATGCACAATGGAGGGTTGTAATGGAGTTTACACATTTGCATGTCCATACCGGATACAGTCTGCTGGATGGTGCGGCTAAGATAAAAGAACTGGTTCACAGAGCAAAAGAACTGGGGTATGATTCCCTGGCTATAACAGACCATGGAGTCATGTATGGTGTCATAGAATTTTATGAGGCGTGTCACGCTGAGGGAATAAAGCCGATACTTGGGTGTGAGGTATATGTGAGTCCAGGATCAAGGTTCGACAGGGAGACTGGGAAAGGTGATGACAGGTATTATCATCTGGTCTTACTTGCTGAAAACGACAAAGGATATCATAATCTCTCTAAGATAGTCACACGGGGATTCACCGAGGGATTTTATTATAAACCAAGAGTGGATATGGAAGTGCTTGAGAAATACCATGAAGGCATAATTGCACTTTCAGCCTGCCTGGCGGGGGAAGTGGCAGTGAACCTCAGGAAGGGAAATTACGATGAGGCACGTGAGACTGCTATCAGATACAGGAATGTATTTGGAGCGGACAACTATTTCCTTGAGATGCAGGATCATGGTATACCGGAACAGTCCACAGTCAACGCAGGAGTCATGAGGCTTTCAAAGGAACTCGGTATACCGATGGTTGTCACGAACGATTCACATTATATATATGCGGAGGACTGGGAGGCTCATGACGTTCTTCTCTGTATACAGACAAACCGTAAAGTTCAGGATGAGAACAGAATGCGGTATACAGGCGGACAGTATTATCTGAAATCCAAAGAGGAGATGGCAGAGCTTTTCCCTTATGCGCTTGAGGCATTGGAAAATACGCACAAGATAGCGGAGAGATGCAACGTAAATATAGTATTTGGAGAACAGAAGGTGCCGAGATTCGACGTGCCTGAGGGATATACAGCAGAGGAATATCTTGAGAAGCTGGTGTATGAGGGTATGGAGAAAAAGTATGGGATTTCATTTGCAGACAGTGGGAAGTTCCATGAGGGCGATAAAGGATATGATGTGCGATCCAGAATAGACTACGAGCTGTCTGTCATAAAGAGCATGGGATTTGTGGATTATTTTCTCATAGTGTGGGATTTTATCCATTTTGCAAAGACGCATGGGATTGCGGTTGGTCCGGGACGAGGCTCAGCGGTTGGAAGTGTGGTGGCATACTGCCTGGATATCACAGCGATAGAACCGATGAAGTACAATCTGCTGTTTGAACGATTCCTTAATCCTGAGCGAGTGTCCATGCCGGATATTGATATAGATTTCTGCTATATAAGGAGGCAGGAGGTTATAGATTATTGTGTGAAGAAATATGGTGAGGAGTGTGTTACACAGATCATAGCCTACCAGACAATGGGTGCTAGAAACGTTATCAGGGATGTGGGACGCGCCATGGATCTCCCGTATTCTCTATGTGATGCCCTTGCAAAAGCAATCCCTGCAGAAAAGGACATGACCATCGATATAGCGCTTAAGACTAGCAAGGATTTTCAGGATATGTATAACAGCTCTGACGATATCAAGAAGCTGGTTGATATAGCAAAGAAGCTAGAGGGACTTCCTAGAAATGCAGGAATGCATGCGGCGGGCGTCGTTATAGGCAGAGAGGCAATAGAGGAGTATGCACCGCTTTCGGTTGGTGCCGAGGGTGCGGTGGTCACTCAGTTTGAGAAGAATACAGTCGAGCATCTTGGAATGCTCAAGATGGATTTTCTGGGACTTAGAACAGCGACTGTGATACAGGATACAGTGAAGCTTATAAAAGAAACCACAGGAAAAGATCTGGATATTGACAACATAGATTATGATGATCCGAACATACTTGGACTTATGAGCCAGGGAAAAACTGAGGGCATGTTCCAGCTTGAAAGTCAGGGTATGAAGAATTTCATGATGAAACTGAAACCCCAGAGTCTGGATGATGTCATAGCCGGTGTGGCGCTTTTCAGACCCGGTCCGATGCAGTTCATAGATGACTACATACGTGGAAAAGAGAACCGCAGTCTGGTCACATATGACACACCGGAACTTGAGGAGATACTTGAGCCAACATATGGCTGTATCATTTACCAGGAGCAGGTCATGCAGATCGTAATGAAGCTCGCAGGATACACGCTTGGACGAAGTGATCTTGTTAGACGTGCAATGGCTAAGAAGAAACCAGAAGAGATGGAGAAGGAGCGTAAGAACTTTGTATATGGAAACAAGGAATTGAACGTTCCCGGATGTGTGGCAAATGGAATATCCGAAGATGTGGCAAATAAGATTTTTGACGAGATGACAAAATTTGCTGAGTACGCATTCAACAAGTCTCATTCAGTGGCGTATGCGGTTCTGGCAGCGCAGACGGCATATCTCAAATATTACTATCCAGTTGAGTTCATGGCGGCTCTCATGTCGTCGGTTCTGGACAACAATGGCAAGGTTGCAAAATATATAAGCGTCTGCAGACAGATGGGAGTTCAGATTCTGCCACCAGATATAAATGAAGGCGTTGCAAAGTTCTCCATAAGTGACGGCAAGATAAGATATGGACTCTCTGGCATAAAGAGTGTCGGTGCAGCTGTCATAGACCGTGTGGTGCAGGAGAGGGAAAAGAATGGCGCATTTAAAGACCTGCGTGATTTCTTAACAAGAATGCCGGCTAAGGATACAAATAAGAAGACAGTCGAGGCTCTTATAGAGAGCGGCGCATTTGACGGTATGGGAGCGAACAGGCGTCAGATGCTTATGGCTCTTCCTGCTATATCAGATGCTGCAGCTAGAGAGCGCAAGAACAGAGAATCTGGGCAGATGTCTCTGTTTGATTTCATGGGTGACGAGTTTGCGGAGAGTGTACAGGTACCATACCCGGATGTGGAGGAGTATCCGGATACAGAGAAGTTGTCGCTTGAAAAAGCTGTGGTCGGTGTATATATATCGGGGCATCCGTTGGAGAAATTTACAGACCTTATGCGAAGAATGTGTACTGCGCAGTCCACGGAATTTGTTGTGGAGGAAGAGGATGGCAGTGATGAAGCCCAGGAGCAGCTTGAGAGCGAAGTACAGCGTCTTCGGGACAATGAAGTTTATGTTGTGGGCGGTATAATAACTGATGTTGCAGTGAAGCTTACCAAGAAGAATCAGAATATGGCCTATGTGACGATAGAGGATCTATACGGCCAGATAGAAATTACTGTATTTCCAAGGGATTTTGAGAGATGCAGAGACAAACTGCTGGTTGACAACAGAGTGTTTATCAAGGGCCGTGCAAGTATTGGAGAGAAGGAAAATAAGCTGCTTTTATCAGAACTCATGACATTTGAGGATGCGGCAAATGGAACGGAATTTGCTGGCAGGAATACATGGACTCCGAAGAACAAACCAGATGTAAAACAGAGCACAAAGCAGCTATGGATTCTCTTCGAAGACGTTACGGAGTACACAAAAAATGAGTCTGGATTTATATCCATACTAGAGGAGTACAAAGGCAGTTGTCCGGTGTATGTACAGCTTAAGAAAACACATCAGGCCAAGAATATGGGAAGGGGGTTCTGTGTGAATGAAAATTCCGGAGTCGTGGCAGCTCTTCAGATGGAATATGGAAAGGACAGGGTTCTTATAAGAGATGTGGGGCCTGAAAGGAGATAATTGTGGATATAATTACGGCGAACAGCAATCCAAAGGTAAAAGAACTGAATAAGCTGGGCAAAGATGCGAAGCTTCGCAGACAGCGGGACGTATTTCTTGTCGAGGGAATACGAATGTTCCGGGAGATGCCTGTTGATAAGATCCAGGAGATATATCTGTCGGAGTCTGCGTATGCGGAGTACGGTGACGAACTTGGACGAAAAGGGTTCTTTGATGCGGCAGATCCTGTGATACTAAGCGACAGTGTGTTTGCCAGCGTGTCGCAGACGAAAACCCCGCAGGGGTGCCTTGCTGTGGTTGGTTGTTTTCATTGTGGCGTGGATGATGTGTGTGGAAAGATGAACAGAGAGACATACCTTGTACTTGACACGCTTCAGGATCCGGGGAACATGGGAACTATATTCAGGAGTGCTGAGGCTGCTGGGATAACAGCGGTTATAATTGGTCCGGGATCGTGTGACCCATATAATCCAAAGGTAGTCAGGTCAACTATGGGGGCGATATTCAGGGTCCCTTTTATACAAAGTGAAGACCTGGTCTCCACGATAGAATGGCTCAAGAAAGAGGGCGTTGTTGTATATGGTGCTCATCTGAATGGGGACGACCTTTACGACATACATTTTCCGGAAAAAACAGCGTTTCTCATAGGTAATGAGGGAAATGGCTTGTCAGACGAAATTGCTGCCACATCTGACAGATTACTGCGGATTCCGATGGAGGGAAAAGTCGAATCCCTGAACGCTGCCATATCAGCGACTCTTTTGTCGTATGAAGCCATGAGACAGCGAAAATGCGGCCGACAAAACTAGATTAAACAAGACGTCATATTTTCCGGAATAGGGGCATAGCTTTTAAAGTATGCAAAAGTTTGTTGTAACGGAGGGAGAAAATATGACTGAAAAAACATTGAACAACAATCAGGTAGTAGTAGCAGGAGAGATAACATCGGAATTCACATTTAGCCACGAAATATTTGGCGAGGGATTCTATATGGTAGATCTGATGGTCAGCAGATTGAGCGACGCTTATGATGTTATCCCGCTTATGGTGTCGGACAGATTGTTTGACGTGAATGAGTCCCATATTGGAGAAAAGATATTGGCTAAGGGGCAGTTCAGGTCATACAATAAGCATGAGGAGACGAAGAATCGTCTCATACTATCTGTGTTTGTCAGAGAGATTGAGCAGATTGATGATGACGAGGCAGAGGAGGAAAATAAGCCGAATCAGATATATCTGGACGGTTACATATGCAAAGCACCTGTGTACAGGATGACGCCGCTTGGCAGAGAGATAGCTGACGTGCTGCTGGCAGTGAACAGAGCTTATGGCAAGAGCGATTACATACCATGTATATGCTGGGGCAGAAATGCCCGGTTTGCCGGAAAACTGCAGGTTGGAGAACATGTTGCGATATGGGGCAGAATACAGAGCCGCGAATATCAGAAACGTGTGGATGGCGACCAGGTTGTGAGCAAAGTTGCATATGAAGTATCAGTGAGCAAAATGGAATGCCTTGAGTAATATTTCATAAGGAGGGGCCCGCGTAAGCGGGAGGAATCCTTGTGAAGCACGCAGGCGCCACGCGAAGCGTCTAAAAATGCGCCTGCTCCTTAGGAGGGGCCCGCGTAAGCGGGAGGAAAAGAAAATATCCTGTTGACATATGTCGCATGCGATGATATAGTAGCACTATCTAAGGTTAACTGAATACAATATAGTAGAGGCGCGGGATTTATCAGTATGCAGGCTGATACATGTGGTTGTATATGATGTCTGTTGAAAGGGGAAACCGCCGAAGTTGTGAATTGTCCACACGATTCGCTGCTGGTTGTGCAGCTAAGAACTGCATGACTGTCATCTGAGGATGGAGAGCTACTTATAAGAATTAAGATTTTTATGGGCTGGCTTTTTGTCAGCCCGTTTTTTATGACTTTATATTCTGAAACAAATGCTATATTGTATCAACTATTTTTATAAGGAGGATGACAATATGTCAATTTTTACTGGATCAGCAGTTGCACTTGTAACACCTTTTTTGGAGAATGGAGATGTGGATTATGATAAGCTCAAGGCACTCGTAGAGTTCCACATTGCGCATAAAACAGATGCCATAGTTATCTGCGGAACAACAGGAGAGGCTTCAACACTTTCACATGAGGAACACCTTGAGACTGTAAAGAAGTGTGTTGAATTCGCTGATCACAGAATCAAAGTTATCGCAGGAACAGGTTCAAACTGTACAGCCACAGCAATATACCTCTCAACAGAGGCTGAGAGCTATGGTGTTGACGGACTTCTTGTAGTTACACCATACTACAACAAGGCAACCCAGAATGGACTTATCGCACATTTCACAGCAGTTGCAAACTCTGTAAATGTCCCAATTATCCTGTATAATGTACCATCACGTACAGGCTGCAATATACAGCCGGAGACAGCTGTATACCTTGCACAGAACGTCCCTAACATTGTTGGAATCAAAGAAGCTTCCGGCAATATCAGCCAGGTTGTAAAGCTCGCAAGTCTTGCAAAGGGATGTATAGATATTTACTCAGGCAATGATGACCAGGTTGTTCCACTTCTCTCTCTTGGCGGAAAGGGAGTTATCTCGGTTACAGCGAATATCATTCCTGAGGATGTCCACGATATGGTACAGAAGTACCTTGATGGGGATGTTCAGGGAAGTCTTGATCTCCAGTTGAAGGCTGTCAATCTGTGTGATGCACTGTTCTGTGAGGTTAATCCTATTCCTGTGAAGAAGGCTGTAGAACTTCTCGGAATGTGTGGCGGTACTATGAGAATGCCGCTTACAGAGATGGAGCCACAGAATGTCCAGAAGCTAAAAAAGGCGATGGAAGAGTACGGTGTTCTTTAAAATAAGATATTATGCAAGAATATCAATGTCTGCAGCTAAGTGCTGCAGACATTTTTTGTATATCACCATTGCACAATGTGGCTTAAATGTGTAAAATGGTGTACATGTCCAGAGTGCAGATGCACATCTGGAATATGTGAATGATTATAACAAATCAGAGTATGGATCTGACAATGATACAAATGAACAGATGGAGGAACAGACATATGGTAAAGATGATAATGCATGGCTGCAACGGCAGAATGGGTCAGGTAATAACAGGTATAGCTGCAAGTGATCCTGATGTAGAGATCGTGGCAGGAATAGACGTGGTTGACAACAGAGACAATGGATATCCTGTATTTACAGACATAGATGCATGTGATGTGGATGCAGATGTCATCATAGATTTTGCGGCAGCAGCAGCGGTTGACAAGCTTCTTGACTACAGTGTCAGAAGACAGATTCCGGTTGTACTTTGTACCACGGGACTCAGTGCTGAACAGCTTGAGAAGGTTAAAAAGAGCAGCGAAAGAGTGGCTGTACTTAAATCAGCAAATATGTCACTGGGAATCAATACGCTTATAAAGCTTCTCAAGGATGCTGCAAAGGTATTTTCTCCAGCGGGATATGATATAGAGATAGTTGAAAAGCATCACAACCAGAAGGTGGATGCTCCATCAGGAACGGCTCTTGCGCTGGCTGATTCAATCAATGAGGCGTGTGGTGAGCAGTATGAGTATGTGTACGACAGAAGTCAGGTTAGGAAGAAGAGAGACAAGAAGGAGCTCGGCATATCTGCTGTCCGTGGAGGAACAATAGTTGGTGAGCATGAGGTCATATTTGCCGGAATAGATGAAGTTATAGAGTTCAAGCATACTGCATATTCAAAGTCAGTATTTGCAAAGGGCGCTGTGGAGGCTGGAAAGTTTCTCAAGGGCAAGCCTGCTGGAATGTACGACATGTCAGATGTGATAGGATAGGAGATCATATGGAAATATCAACCAGAACAGAGGATGGAGAGCTGGTGCTCTGTGCCAGTTCTATATACAACCAGAAATTTTATCTGAATAAAGACTTCAGCAAGCTTCCGGAAGAGATAAAGGATGAGCTTCATGCTATGTGTGGTGCGTTTACGCAGGAGGTCGGAGGTATATTTATGCTTGTGTTTGATTCAGATGGCAATCTGAAGATACAGACAAGAGCACTTGAGGACGATCTGCTTTTTGATGACATCGGGTGTAGTCTCAAAGTAAAGAAGCTTCAGAATGACAAGAAGGAGCTTTTTCAGAGTCTTGAACTTTTTTATAAAGTATTTATACAGGGTGTTGATGTGAACAGTCTCATTCAGGACTGATAATCATGAATAAAAAATGATCAGGAAGGGAATTAGATCATGTTATTTGCTATTGATGCGGGAAATACAAATATTACCATCGGATTGTTCGATGGAGCGAAAATTGAGAAAACATTTCGAATGACTACAGGTATATCACGTACATCTGATGAGTATGGAGTATTTCTGTGTGAGTTGCTTAGAATGAGACATCTTTCTACGGATGTTATTGATGAGGTCATCATAGCCTCGGTTGTGCCAAAGATAATGCATTCACTTGTGAATGGTATTAAGAAATATTTTGGGATAACACCGCTTATAGTTGAGCCAGGGGTGAAGACTGGTATAAATATTGCACTGCCAAATCCGAAACAGCTTGGTGCAGACAGAATAGTTGACGCTGTGGCGGCCTATTACATATATGGCGGTCCTGTGCTTACTGTGGATTTTGGAACTGCTACGACATATGATCTCATAAACGGAGAGGGTGCATTTACCGCAGAGGTTACATCCCCTGGAATCCGGCTGATTGCAAATGCGCTCTGGACAGGCACGGCAAAACTGCCTGAGATAGAGATAAAGGTTCCAGATACAATACTCTGCAAGGATACCATATCAAGTATGCAGGCTGGTGTATGTATGGGATATATAGGTCAGACTGAGTATATCGTCAGACGTATGAAGAAGGAGTCAGGTCTTGACAATATAAAGGTGGTTGCGACAGGCGGTCTTGGTAAGATGATATATGAGAACACGGACTGCATAGATGTGTATGATCCTGATCTCACACTTCAGGGACTGAGACTTATCATGGACAAACACAGACAGCAGTAATGTGTCGGAAAAAGATCTAAGCGATTTGATTATGTAGAAATACCTATAATATTATATATAGAAGCAATGGAGATATTTATGGATTTTAGAGATAAATTGATCCTGGCGCCGATGGCTGGTGTATGTGACCAGCCATTTCGTCTTTTATGCAAAGAGCAGGGGTGTGACATACTCTACAGTGAGATGGTGAGCGCTAAGGCGATATTTTATAAAAATAAAAACACAAAACCTCTTCTGGCAATGGATGAAAGAGAAAAACCATTTGGCCTGCAGCTGTTCGGATCAGATCCTCATATAATGGCTGAGATGGCAAAGATGATTGAGGGCAATGGCTATTCATTTATAGACGTGAATATGGGGTGCCCCGTGCCTAAAGTAGTGAACAATGGGGAGGGATCAGCTCTCATGAAGGACCCGCTTCTCGTTGGACGTATAGTTGAAGCCATGTCAAACGCAATCAGCATCCCCCTCACCGTCAAGATACGAAGCGGTTTTGACAGTGAGCATATAAACGCTCCAGAGATTGCTCATATTGCTCAGGAGAGCGGGGCGGCGGCAGTTGCTGTTCACGGTCGAACCAGGCAGCAATATTACCAGGGGCATGCTGACTGGAGTGTGATAGCCAGGGTTAAAGAGGCGTGCAGTATACCGGTTATAGGTAATGGAGATATATTGACTCCTCAGGATATCATAGATATGAGAAAACAGACTAATTGTGATGGGTTCATGATAGGCCGGGGGGCTAGAGGCAATCCATGGATATTCAAAGAGATGAAGTATTATTATGAGCATGGAGAGCTTCCAGCAAGGCCTGATGTGCATGAGATAAAGTCGACCATACTGAGACATGCACAGCTCATGGTTGAGTATAAGGGGGAGTATACAGGAATCCATGAGATGAGAAAACATGTTGCCTGGTACTCAGTGGGTATGTATGATTCGGCCAGATTGAGGAACACAGTGAATGCTGTAGAGACATATGATGAACTACAAAAGCTGCTTGATGAGTGGGAAGAATGCTATCCGGAATACATGGAAAAATAATAATTTTAAATTGAAAATGTAACAGAATCTGAAGATTTTATTAAAAAACGTAAAGACAAAATATACAATATGCTAATATGTTTCAAAAATGTTACGACGATAAAATGTGCATTATTCACAAAAACACACCATTAAAATATTGCATGTTTCAATTAACGAAATGAAAGATTTTTGAACACTTGTATATAATTTACAAAAATGGCTACTTTGCTTGACCTTTCTTTTGACAGAGATTATAATAACGTCATGAGTTAAATTTTAACGGTTTTGTAACAATTCTGAAACCGTAAAGAAATTAAGGAGAAAAGGTTATGCAAAAGTTTTCAGATTCATCAAAGATGAAATCACAGAAACTAAAGAAGACAACACTGAAAAGCAACGTAAAGAAGATAAGTATTGGAGCAGTGCTCCTGGCAGTTGGTATATCATCATATGCTGTTATTGCATCAGACGACAGCATGGTGACATCAAAGGGCAGGGGAGTATCTGTTGCAGCAGCAGGTAATACACTATATGCAGACAACGCAGCTGATTACGAGGAGGCAACAGCCACAGAGAGGCTTGCAGATGGAACACTTTCAGATGTGAACAAGACTGGTACAGTTGCTCTTTCAAGCAAGAAGTCAACTAAGCAGACTGCATCGATAAGCGGTGGAGTTCAGGAGAGTACAACAGAAGCTGAGGTTGAACCACTTGAGGAGATGGCAGCAGATGTTGCATACACAGACCCAATTGATATTGAGGCAGCAGATACTGATGCTGATAATTCAGCAACTGGACTTCCTGATGAGCAGATAACAGAGGATCCTTCAACTGAGAAATCTACAGAGGGACTTCCAGAAGAGAAGATAATGTACGTTAACGGAGCAACATCAGGTACATATCTCGGAACTTTCTGGGTAACAGCATATTGTCCATGTCCAATTTGTTGTGGAGAGTACAGCAACATGGTTAATCCAACAACAGCATCAGGTGCACCTGCAGTTGAGGGTGTCACATGTGCAGCACCAAGCAATTTTGCATTTGGAACAGAGCTTATAGTCGACGGTCATACATATACCGTTCAGGACAGAGGTGGAGCAATCAACGGTAATCACCTTGATATCTACTTCTCAAATCATCAGGCTGCTCTGAATTTTGCAACAGGATATTACGAAGTATATGCAAAATAAATCCAGATAGATAACAGATTATATAGAAGCCCGCTAATTTACAGTGGGCTTCTTGTTTTTTGTATATCTCTATGTTATAATGCACACGATTAAAATCTGTGGCATGCATAAATACTGCGGACATACAGAGATAGTGAGTTTTTGATTATATTGAACATTTATAACATGAAAACTATATGAGATTTTTAAGGAGATTGGCAAATGGAACTGATTTACAGAAGCACAAGAAATGCAAATGAGACAGCAACAGCATCACAGGCAATACTTAAGGGACTTGCCAACGAGGGAGGCCTTTTTGTGCCAGATTCAATCCCTGCACTGGATGTATCTTTGGAAGACCTTGCGAAGATGAACTATCAGCAGGTTGCATACGAGGTAATGAAGCTGATGTTCACAGACTTCACAGAGGAAGAGCTTAAGCATTGTATCAATTCAGCATACGATTCAAAGTTCGACACTCCTGTTATAGCACCGCTTGTAAAGAAGGCTGGAGCATACTATCTTGAGCTGTTCCATGGTTCAACTATAGCTTTTAAGGATATGGCACTTTCAATCCTCCCATACCTTCTCACAACGTCAGCAAAGAAGAATGGAGTAAAGAACGAGATCGTCATCCTGACAGCTACATCAGGAGATACAGGTAAGGCCGCCCTTGCAGGATTTGCAGATGTTCCAGGAACAAAGATCATAGTGTTCTATCCAAAGCATGGAGTGAGCCCTATACAGGAGAAGCAGATGGTTACACAGAAGGGTGACAATACATTTGTTGTTGGTATCACAGGCAACTTCGATGATGCCCAGACAGGTGTCAAGAAGATGTTCTCAGATGCAGAGCTTGCAAAGTATATGGATGAGAAGGGATATCAGTTCTCATCAGCAAACTCCATCAACATCGGACGTCTTGTTCCTCAGATGGTATA
Organism: uncultured Coprococcus sp.; assembly: GCA_900548215.1. Lineage (GTDB taxonomy): Bacteria > Bacillota > Clostridia > Lachnospirales > Lachnospiraceae > Coprococcus. The sequence continues at coordinate 18,475 of URJI01000017.1, forward strand.
CTATGTATACGCTTACACAAGGCTTGTTGCAGACGGAACCATCAAGGCAGGCGACAAGATCAATGTGGATGTTCCAACAGGTAACTTTGGAAATATACTTGCAGCATACTACGCAAAGGAGATGGGACTTCCAATTGCAAAGTTCATCTGCGCGTCAAATGACAATAAGGTTCTGTTTGATTTCTTCCAGACGGGAACATATGACAGAAACAGAGAGTTCATACTTACAACATCACCATCAATGGATATCCTTATCTCAAGCAACCTTGAGAGACTGATATACAAGATCGCAGGTAATGATGCAGAGAAGAACTCAGAGCTTATGAAGGAGCTCACAACAGATGGTGTATACACTATCACAGATGATATGAAGGCAAAGCTTGCTGAGTTCTACGGCGGATATGCAACAGAGGCAGAGACAGCAGCTACCATCAAGAAGGTATATGAGTCAGACGATTATATCATAGATACACATACAGCAGTTGCAGCTACAGTATATGGCAAGTATGTGGCAGAGACCGGCGATAAGACACCTACAGTTATTGCTTCAACAGCAAGCCCATACAAGTTCACAAGAAGCGTTATGAACGCTATAGATCCTGAGTACGATTCCAAGACAGACTTTGAACTGGTTGATGAGCTTGAGAAGCTCTCAGGCGTAAAGGTACCTCAGGCTATAGAGGATATCAGATCAGCAAAGGTTCTGCATGACACAGTATGTGACAAGGAAGATATGCTGGCAGAGGTTAAGGGCTTTCTTAATATTTAGAGTATGCCATAAGTAACAATCAGTTTATTGATAATGAATATGGCAGATGTGAATTTAAGAATTATAGATGTAATAGAATATATTGACAGTTCATTAGTACCATCCTGTCACTAAACAAAACTAGGACAAAAGAAGATCAGAATGTCCTATTCTGGTCTTTTTTTGTGTAAATTCAGTTGAAGTGAGCTTTAGGTATAGTTGCGTTGAGATGGTGAGTGGTTGGCTGTCTACAGGAGGAGTTATGTATAAATTAAAGACAAAGGCAAGCTTTGACAGCGCACATTTTTTAAAGGATTATAACGGTAAGTGCAGGAATATACATGGACACAGATGGACTATAGAGGTTGAGGTTGGAGCTGACTTGCTGGCGGATGATGTGCAGAACAGAGGTATGGTTGTTGATTTTTCAAACCTCAAGAGAGATCTGAAGGATATAGCAGATAATTTTGATCACAGCCTGATAATGGAAGAGGGAAGCCTTAAGGCGAGCACAGTAAATGCACTGCTGGACGAGAATTTTAGGATTGTTACAGTTGATTTCAGACCTACAGCGGAGAATTTTGCCAGACATATATACAATGAGATGAAGGCAAAAGGATATGAAGTAATTGAGACCAGTGTGTATGAGACCCCAAACAATGTGGCATCATACAGCGAGGACAGATAGAATATAGTGTGAAATAGATGTGGATATACAAGTGAGTCTGGGAAAAAGAGGTATGTTGGAATGAGTACGTATAGAGTTGTAGAAAGATTTGTGAGTATCAATGGTGAGGCAGCCCGTGCTGGTGAACTTGCCGTGTTTATCAGATTTGCCGGATGTAATCTTGGCTGCAGTTACTGTGATACTAAGTGGGCAAATGAGTCTGGTGTTGGTTATGAGGAACTCAGTGAGGATGAAATAGTGGATTACGTCAGAAGGACGGAGGTTAAGAATGTGACCCTGACTGGCGGCGAGCCACTCATACAGCCTGATATTGACAGGCTGCTTCTGGCATTTGCACTTGAGGATGATCTAAGAGTTGAGATAGAGACCAATGGAAGTGTGGATATAGCAGAGTTCAAAGCACTTGGCGGGAATGTGTCATTCACGGTTGATTACAAGTCACCGTCAAGTGGTATGGAAGATAAGATGTGTCTGGCAAATTATAACTATATAGACAAGAAAGATTCTGTGAAGTTCGTTGTGGGTTCGCAGGAGGATCTTGAGAAATGTCTGGAGATTATAAATGAGTATGCTCTTGATGAGAGAACAAGGGTGTACATAAGCCCTGTGTATGGCAGTATTGATCCGGCGGATATAGTTGATTTTATGATAGAGAACGATATGAACGATGTAAAGCTTCAGTTACAGCTTCACAAATTTATATGGGATCCGGAAGAAAGAGGTGTATAATATGGCGATAGATAAAGAGGCTATAAAGGAACATATAAGAGGTATTCTCATTGCTCTTGGCGATGATCCTGACAGAGAGGGGCTTGTAGAGACTCCTGACAGAGTTGCAAGGATGTATGAGGAAGTATTTGAGGGAATGAATTATACCAATGACGAGCTGGCTGAGATGTTCGGCAAGACATTTGCTGAGGACGGAGTGGCAAGGCAGGCTGGTGACATGGTGTTTGTCAAGGATATAGAGGTGTTCAGTTATTGCGAGCATCATATGGCACTCATGTACGATATGAAGGTTTCGGTTGCATACATTCCAAATGGAAGAGTGCTGGGGCTGTCAAAGATAGCAAGGATAGCAGACATGGTAGCGAAGAGACTTCAGCTCCAGGAGAGAATAGGTGCTGATATTGCATATGTAGTATCCAAGGCTGCGGGAACAGAGGATGTGGCGGTCATGATAGAAGCGCATCACAGCTGCATGACAGCAAGGGGAATCAAGAAGCCGGGAAGCAAGACAATGACGACTACACTTAGGGGAAGATTTGAGAGCGATACGGTTCTTCAGAACAAGATGCTTATGATGTATAATGCTGGCAGATAATTCCTGATATGAAGTAAGGATATTGGAATATACAGTAATTGGTGATGTGTAATGTGGAGACAAAGCCTGAAATAATGTGGAAATAGAATTTACAATTTATGGAGGAATGAATTATGCAGAATTTAAAGAATAAGGATGCGGCAGTAGTAGTATTTAGTGGCGGACAGGACAGTACAACATGCCTGCTTTGGGCTCTGAAACAATATAAGAAAGTATATGCGATATCATTTGACTATGGACAGAGACATGTGCTTGAACTTGAATGTGCAAAGGAGATTGCAGATAAGTTTGGGGTGGAACACCATATACTAGATATGGGCCTGCTCAATCAGCTTGCGCCAAACTCACTCACGAGAACGGATATGAAGGTTGATGAGAATGCGCCGGAGGAAGGAACACCTAACTCATTTGTCGATGGAAGAAATATGGTATTTCTTACATTTGTAGCAATATTTGCCAAACAGAGGGGAATATCTGATATAATAACCGGAGTATCCCAGAGTGACTTCTCAGGATATCCTGATTGCAGAGATATATTTATTAAATCATTAAATGTTACACTTAATCTTGCCATGGACTATGAATTTGATATAATAACACCATTGATGTGGCTGGACAAGATGGAGACATGGAAGCTTGCAGACGAGTTGGGCGGTCTTGATGTGGTCCGTGATATGACGCTCACATGCTACAACGGAATAAAGGGCGATGGCTGTGGACATTGTCCATCATGTAAGCTCAGAAAGAAAGGCTATGATCTGTATATGGAGTACAAGAAGGCTCATTAGCAACAGGATGCGTTTTGTGGGGTGCGAGGATAAGGATATTCCTGCGGATAAAAAGGCGAAAGGGTGTGTTAAATAAGTATGAAGAAAATGCTGTTTATCATGAATCCGAAAGCCGGAAGGACTACTCTCAAGAACTCTCTGGTAGATGTTCTTGAGGTATTCTGCAACAATGATTATGACGTGAGAACATATCTTACGAAATCTGCGGATGATGCAGAGCGGGTTGTTGCGGAAGAGGGAGTCGGCTATGATGTGATCGTATGTGCCGGAGGAGACGGTACTTTGGGAAATACGGTTGCAGGATTTATGAAAAGCGGACTTAAGGTCCCGCTTGGTTATATACCATGTGGTTCTACGAATGATTTTGCCAGGAGTATGGAGATACCAATGACGGCGGTTGAGGCTGCTGAGATGGTGGTCGGGGCAGAACCATTTTCCGTTGATATCGGAAGTCTTAATGACAAATATTTTGTATATGTGGCTGCTTTTGGTGTGTTTTCAGATACATCTTATGCTACACCACAGAATATGAAGAATATATTTGGTCATGCGGCTTATGTGCTTCAGGGAATAAAAAGTATTGCAAATATTCCAAGCTACAAGATGAAGATAACTATAGACGGGGAGATTCAGGAGGGCGAATTTATTTTCGGAATGGTCTCCAATTCAATATCTGTAGGTGGTTTCAAGAGTATAACGAGAAAGGGTGTGGAGTTTGATGATGGTCTGTTTGAGGGGGTTCTCATCAGAACGATAAAGACTCCAGCGGATCTGGAGCGCGTTGTCAGAGCACTTTTAACTGGTGATATCAGCGAAAAGAGCATGGTATCATTCAGGGCCAGCAATGTTTTATTTGAGGCTGAGGATCCTGTTGCCTGGACCTGTGATGGAGAATTTGGTGGAGAATACAAGAACACAAGTATAGATATTCACAGGCGTGCTATAGACCTGCTTGTTGTACAGGAGAGTGAGGCCTGACTTGTCAGGTCATAAGTATTAAGATGAATATGTTGTTCGTCGGAAATAGAGGTTAATTAAAATGGGTAAATATTTTGGAACAGATGGATTCAGAGGCGAGGCAAATGTAGATTTAACAGTGGAGCATGCCTATAAGGTTGGAAGATACCTTGGCTACTACTATGGTAAGCAGCATGAGGATGGAAAGGCTCATGTCGTCATCGGAAAGGATACGAGACTTTCAAGCTACATGTTCGAGTATTCCCTGGTTGCAGGACTTACAGCCAGCGGAGCTGATGTATACCTGATGCATGTAACACCTACGCCTAGCGTGTCTTATATAGTCCGTACAGGCGATTTTGACTGCGGCATCATGATCTCAGCCAGCCACAATCCATACTATGACAATGGTATAAAAGTTATCAATGGTCAGGGTTACAAGCTTGAGGCTGCCATCGAGAATGAGATCGAGCAGTATATAGACGGTGAGCTCGGTGAGATACCATTTGCAAAGAAGAACAGCATCGGTAAGACCACCGACTACACCATGGGAAGAAACAGATATATAGGCTACCTCCTTACGATCCCTACCAGACCTTTTAAGGGAATGAGGATCGGTCTTGACTGCGCAAATGGTGCATCATATCTGGTTGCAAAGTCAGTGTATGACGCTCTCGGAGCAAAGACATATGTCATCAACAATGAACCAAATGGAACAAACATCAACACGGACTGCGGTTCAACACACATTGATAAGCTCCAGGCATTTGTCAAGGAGAAGGGACTTGATGTGGGATTTGCATTTGATGGTGATGCGGACAGATGTCTTGCAGTGGACGACAAGGGTGAGATCGTGGACGGAGACAAGATCCTCTATGTCTGCGGTCGTTATCTGAAGGATAAGGGCGAGCTGAACAACAATACCATCGTCACAACTATCATGTCCAACCTTGGACTTTACAAAGCACTTGACAAGAAGGGCATCAACTATGAGAAGACGGCAGTCGGTGACAAGTACGTGTTTGAAAATATGATGGAGCACGGACATTCCATCGGCGGCGAGCAGTCAGGACATATCATCTTCTCCAAGTATGCAACAACCGGTGACGGTGTCCTCACCTCACTGATGATCATGGAGACTATACTTGGACGTAAGGTCAAGCTCTCAGAGCTGTTCCACAGCCTGACGATATATCCACAGCTTCTTGTGAATGTCAAGGTTTCAAGCAAGGATGCAGTCATGAACGATGCTGATGTGCTGAAACTGAACGATGAGATAGCAGCAGAGCTTGGAGACGACGGAAGACTTCTTCTCAGACAGAGCGGTACAGAGCCTGTCATCAGAGTTATGGTCGAGGCAGCCACAGATGAGCTGTGTGAGAAGTATGTATATAAGATGGTGGATCTCATAAAGGCAAAGGGATACGCTGTGGAGTAGCGCTTTTGTGAGAAAATTTCTGAAAAAGATAAAATATTCTCTCTTATAGACAAATAAGAGTCAGAAAGATACAAACATTCAAAAAATTGTATCTTTTTGGCTTTTTTTGTGCTTTAAGTGAAAATTTTGTATTGTTAAATGCAATAAATCTTGAAAAAGATAAATGATAAAATTATATATTCTATATTATTTATGTTTGAAGTAGGAATCTCTGAATTATAGTAGCAAAACGGAGCTATAGTGCAAACGGAGCTATAGTGCAAACGGAGTTACAGTGCAAAACGTGTTGGTGGGGGATTGAATTTAACAAACATTTTGCTCTATAGGGCAAAAACATGCGTTGATGTGTTAATTGATGATATAAGATATGTGGATTTTCTCAAGTTCAAACAGACAAATACTTGCGAAATATACTACTGTTGGCGAAAATGCATGAAAAAAGTGGGGTATAATCCTAAAAATGATAGAATTTATCTGTTGACATGTTGTGGCAAAACAGATAAAGTTTTATGTGGCGAAAGATATGACTGTCACCAGACTTGCGATGAGAAATATGTGACCGTGACAGTTACAATAATATAACATGAGAGGCATATATATATGAACGAATGTTTAAGATCCCATTATTATGACGAGGACGAGATGCACGAGGAGTGCGGAGTCTTTGGTATTTATGATTTCGATGGAAATGATGTGGCGAACACGATCTACTATGGTCTGTTTGCGTTGCAGCACCGTGGGCAGGAGAGTTGCGGTATAGCGGTGTCAGACACTGCCGGTCCTAAGGGCAAGGTCAGCTCCTTAAAGGGCATGGGCCTTGTGAATGAGGTGTACACACCTGATTCACTGAGCAAGCTAAAGGGAAATATCGGTGTGGGTCATGTGAGATATTCAACAGCCGGTGCCAGCACTATAGAGAATGCACAGCCACTGGTTCTCAATTATGTAAAGGGAACTCTGGGACTTGCACACAACGGCAATCTGGTAAATGCTCCTGAGCTTAGACGTGAGCTGGAACTCACAGGCGCTATATTCCAGACTACAATTGATTCTGAGGTAATAGCTTACCATATAGCCAGGGAGAGAGTTAAGTGTGGTTCCGTTGAGGAGGCTGTCACTAGAGCTCTCAAGAAAGTAAGGGGATCATATTCACTTGTCATCATGAGTCCTAGAAAGCTTATCGGAGCCAGAGATCCATTTGGTTTCAGACCGCTTTGTATAGGAAAGCGTGATAACGCATACATACTGGCATCTGAGAGCTGTGCGCTCGATACAATAGGTGCCGAATTTGTCAGGGATGTGGAGCCTGGAGAGGTTGTAACCATATCACCTGAGTACGGAATCCAGTCGTACAAGAACATGTGCCAGGAGCAGCATGCAAGATGTATATTTGAGTATATATACTTTGCGAGACTTGATTCAGTCATAGATGGAATGTCTGTGTACGATTCGCGTATCACAGCCGGAAGATGCCTTGCAAAGGACAACCCGGTTGACGCTGATGTGGTAGTTGGCGTTCCTGAATCGGGAAATGCAGCGGCCATGGGCTATTCACTTGAATCGGGTATTCCATATGGAACGGCATTTGTCAAGAATGGATACGTGGGAAGAACATTCATAAAGCCACAGCAGAGCCAGAGAGAGTCCAGTGTGCGTGTCAAGCTGAACGTCCTTAAGGAGGCTGTAAATGGCAAGCGTGTCATAATGATAGATGACTCTATAGTTCGTGGAACTACGAGTGACAGAATAGTTGGCATGCTCAGGGAGGCAGGAGCGACTGAGGTCCATGTAAGGATCAGTTCACCTCCATTCCTGTATCCATGCTACTTTGGAACTGACATTCCGGACAGAGAGCAGCTCATAGCATACAACAGGTCTGTAGATGATATATGCAAGATCATAGGTGCCGACTCTCTGGCGTACCTGAAGATGGAGAGACTTCCGGAGCTCTCAGGCGGAAGACAGTACTGCCATGGATGCTTCAGCGGCCAATATCCTATGAAACCGCCTACAGAGGACATCAGAGGCGACCACGAGAATTTCAAGAGAGGCTCGGAGTCTCATATTATATCATGAGGAGGGGCCCGCGTAAGCGGGAGGAGTCCTGGTGATAGCGCACGAAAGTGCGCACTTGTCGCAAGACAATAATGTAAAAATTCGGAATCATATCAGCGGAAAAAGCGGATATTGATTCCGAATTTCTGGTTTATGCAAAAAAAGCATGGAAATAATCTGAAACCCATGTATAATAGTTGTGTGATAAGATATAAAAGCATTTGTCAGCTGGCAAATGCGGGAGACTACAGGAAGAAAGAGGTAAAGACATGAGTAAGGACAAGTACGAAAGCCCACTGTGTGAAAGATACGCTAGTAAGGAAATGCAGTATATTTTCTCACCTGATATGAAGTTTAAGACATGGAGAAAGCTGTGGATAGCTCTTGCTGAGACAGAGAAGGAGCTTGGTCTTAAGGACGAGAACGGCAATCCAAGAATCACAGATGAGCAGATCGAGGAACTCAAGGCTCACGCTGATGACATCAACTATGATGTTGCCAGAGAGAGAGAAAAGCTGGTTCGTCACGACGTAATGAGCCACGTATATGCATACGGTGTTCAGTGCCCTAAGGCAGCAGGAATAATCCACCTTGGAGCAACAAGCTGCTATGTAGGCGATAACACAGACGTTATCGTTATGACAGAGGCATTAAAGCTTGTCAGAAAGAAACTCATCAATGTTATAAATGAGCTGGCAAAGTTCGCAGATCAGTACAAGGATCTTCCAACTCTTGCATTTACACATTTCCAGCCTGCACAGCCAACGACAGTCGGCAAGCGTGCAACACTCTGGATGCAGGAGCTGCTCCTTGACCTCTCAGATATAGAGTACATGATCAGCCAGCAGAAGCTTCTCGGATCAAAGGGAACAACAGGAACACAGGCAAGTTTCCTTGAGCTCTTCGGAGGAGATCACGAGACAGTGAGAAAGATAGATGGAAAGATTGCTGAGAAGATGGGATTTGCTGAGTGCTATCCTGTATCAGGCCAGACATATTCAAGAAAGGTCGACTCAAGAGTTCTTAATGTGCTCTCAGGCATCGCACAGAGTGCACACAAGTTCTCAAATGATATCAGACTTCTCCAGCACTTAAAGCAGATAGAGGAGCCATTTGAGAAGAACCAGATTGGTTCATCAGCTATGGCATACAAGAGGAACCCAATGAGAAGTGAGAGAATCGCATCACTTGCCAATTATGTAATGTGCGACGCGCTCAATCCTGCTATCACAGCCGCAACACAGTGGTTTGAGAGAACACTGGATGACTCAGCAAATAAGCGTATCTCAGTTCCAGAGGCATTCCTCGCAGTTGATGGAATCCTTGATCTGTACCTGAACGTTGTTGATGGTCTTGTGGTATATGACAAGGTTATCTACCAGTGCTTCATGAAGGAGATTCCATTCATGGCAACAGAGAATATCATGATGGATGCTGTTAAGCGTGGCGGTAACCGTCAGGAGCTTCATGAGAAGATCAGAGAGTACTCAATGCTTGCAGGCGAGCAGGTCAAGAAGTACGGAAGAGAGAATGACCTCGTTGACCGTATCGCAGCAGACCCTGACTTTGGTATGACAAAGGAGGAGATCGTATCTATCCTTGAGCCAAAGAACTTCGTAGGTCGTGCTCCTGAGCAGACAAGAGAGTTCCTTGCAGAGGTCATTCAGCCTATCCTCGATGAGAACAAGGATATCCTCGGTGTTACTGCGGAGATCAATGTATAAAGATCTGAATTAAAATGTATATAGAGTAAATAAGACGCTGGCGCATTTGCGATGGTGGTATGTCCGTTTAATATTGGATATATCCCAGGGCTTATGTGCTGGCGCTTTTTATATTCAAATTTATAAGTGATTGTGCCAATATGGTTAGAAAAAAATAACTAGAGAAGACTAAATTTACTTAAGTTATCTTTTGATATAGTAATGATAGTTATTGAATAGCCTTGGAATGATATAGTATAATAGATATAAATGAAGCACGGGTTATAAAAGGTGCATTGCCTTCAAGGCAGTTAAAGCTCATACTTGCATGGTGTGTCATTCATCAAGATGAGTTAATGCAGAATTGGGAATTATCGAAGGATGGTTTGCCATTAAATAGAATAAATCCATTGATTTAAAAATTTATATACTATACAGAGAGGGGGAATTGGCATGATATATGATATAGTGCAAGTGGTTCCATTTGATGATTATACAGTATATGTGTATTTTGAGGATGGCAAAATTGTATGTTATGACGCAAAACCACTACTGGATAAGAAAGTGTTTGAACCACTTAGAGACAAAGATTTCTTTTTGAATTCATGTACAATTTTGAATGGAACTTTGGCATGGGATGTGACAGGAACGAGGGATACATCGAAATGTCTGGATATAGATCCGGATACGTTATATGAATTGGAAAATGTAAAAGATAAAATAGCGTAACATAAATCGGTATACAGTAAACTATAAATAGCTGGTGTATGGACGAAACGTCTGTGCGCCAGTTTTTTTGTGCAGACAACAATACAGAGTTTGTATATGCACAGGATTTGGGTGGCTGGCGGGGCAACTATGAAAAAACTTATCAGCGTGATATAATGAGCATTGTTCGATGTATTTATGAAATATAAGGGGATATATTATTATGATGAAACTGACAAAGGAAGAACAGCACAGGCAGTGCATAAAAGAGATCAAAGCGACGCTGCTTGTGGTATTTATATGTTTTTTATGGCATGTGCTAACCGCGTTCCTACTAAATGGCACCGGGTGGACGGTGTTCCATATGCCGGCGTGGTTTGTGGTCTCGGTGCTTGGAACAGTGGTGCTTGCGGTAATCGGTGTATTCTGGCTGCTTAAGTTTGTGTTTGTAGATTTCCAATATGAAGAGGATGAGAGTGAGGGTGAAAATGAACAGTAATCAGATATTGATCTTATCGGTTTTTCTCGGATATCTGTTATTCAATGTTGTGGTGAGCTTTGTCTACAGCAGAAGGGCGGAGAAAAGTCTGCACACAACGTCCGAGAAGAAGTATTTCATAGGCGGAAGAAATATGAACGGAATCGTCCTAGCCATGACGATCATGGCGACATACACTTCCGCAAGTTCATTTATATCAGGGCCGGGTGCAGCGGGTCTTACATATGGATATGCACAGGCGTGGATAGCTGCTATCCAGGTTCCGGTCACATTTCTGGTGCTCGGTGTGCTTGGAAATAAGCTGGCGATAGTGTCCAGACGAACGGGCGCTGTGACAGTGGTGGGCTACTTCAAGGCGAGATACAAGAGCGATGCGCTGGTGGTCATCACGAGCCTTGGACTTATAGTTTTCTTCATAGCACAGATGATAAGCCAGTTTACGGGAGGAGCCACACTTATAGCATCCATAACAGGAATGGATCATGTGAGTTCACTTTTGATATTTGGCACAGTCGTGATATTGTACACAGCCATCGGCGGATTCAGTGCGGTTGTCATAACTGACACGATTCAGGGAATAGTAATGTGTATCGGAACATTCCTGTTTATATTCTTTGTCTTAAGGAGCGGGGGCGGTCTTGCCGCGATAGATGCCGGTCTTCAGACAAATCTGCCGGAGGTGTACGATGACATTTTCTCGAAATACACGCCAGGAGGGCTGCTCAGCTATTGGGTGCTTGTGGGATTTGGAACGCTGGGACTTCCCCAGACTGCTGTGCGCGCCATGGGATTTAAGGATACGAAGAGCATGCACAGAGCGATGTGGATCGGAGTTCTCACATGCAGCTTTGTGATCGTAGGAATGCATCTTGCAGGAACATGGGCTGGCGCACTTGTCGATACTGATAATCTTCCAACTTCGGATTATTTTATACCATATATAGTACAGAAGATCATGCCGCCTGGAATAGCAGCGATATTCCTCGCAGCGCCGATGGCAGCAGTCATGTCGACAGCGGATTCGCTCCTCATACTTGCCACAGCAGCTATAGTGAAGGATCTGTGGAAGAATTACGTGGTGGGTGATGATCCGGTGAAAAATGAGAAATACGACAAGAATGTCAAGCTGGTGAGCACGATACTTACGATGTTGCTCGGTGTGGTGGTGATGGTTCTCACGATCAATCCGCCGGATATAATTTTCATGCTCAATATGTTTGCATTTGGTGGACTTGAATGCACATTCTTTTGGCCCCTTGTGGGAGGTCTGTTCTGGAAGAAGGGAACTAAGCAGGCGGCGGTGTGCAGCAGCGTAGGCGCGATCGCAACATATATATTTGCAACGTATTTTATCAAGATCGCTGGGATAAATGCGGTCGTGTGGGGACTGATGGTAGGTGCGGTGCTGTACTTTGGAATTGGATTTGTAACGGGAAGAAAAGGACTTGATCCGGATATTCTGGACAAGTGCTTTTGATATGTGCGCAGGATGTATGAACATGAAAATAGAGTTGAAAGGTAAAACTAAGCATGAATGAGATAAACGACAACAAAAAAGCTATGTCCGAGGATGTGAAACAGGCGCTGATAAGGTTTAACAAGGACAACATCTATGTCCAGAACCTGAAGATAGAGTTGGTCGATATGAGCCTTGGATATGTGAAGGGCAAGATGATGGTCACAGAGGATGTCCTGAATCCATATGGTTCTGTGCATGGTGGATGCCTGTACTCACTTGCGGATATAGTGAGCGGGATCGCAGCATGTACCTATGGAAAGTTTTCTTCAACTATAGATGGAACCATGACATATATAGCTCCGGCTATGAACACGGAGTATCTCATATGCGAGGGAATGGAGATCCGCCAGGGCAAGAAGGTGTCACTGTACGAGGCAAATATTTACGATGACAAGGGACAGCTTGTAGACAAGGCAAGGTTCTCATTCTACATGATGAACCGTTCTGTTGTGGAATAGATGGGAGATGTAAGGAAAGGTGAAATATACAAATGTTATCTCAGGCAAGTTCGTAGACAGGCCAAACAGGTTCACAGCCCATGTGGAGATAGACGGAGTTACAGAGACCGTGCACGTAAAGAACACAGGGAGGCTTAGCAGTCTGCTGATACCGGGGAACACGGTCAGCCTTGAGAAGTCTGCAAATCCAAACCGCAAGACGAAATACGATCTCATAGCGGTGGAGGATCCAAAGCTTGGCTGGGTGAATGTGGATAGTCAGGTGCCGAATAAGGTGGTTTTGGAATGGCTTAAAACTAAGGATTATGACTTTATAAAGCCGGAGTATGTATACGGGGATTCAAGAATTGATTTCTATATGGAAAAGGATGGCACGAAGTATCTCATGGAGGTCAAGGGCTGTACGCAGGAGATCGATGGGATAGGATATTTCCCGGATGCACCCACCGACAGGGGAGTCAGGCATTTGTGGGAGCTGATGAAGGCGGTCTCCGAGGGATATAAATGTTATGTGGCATTTGTCATTCCGATGACAGGGATAACTGAGGTCAGGCCAAATGCGGAAATACACAGGGAGTTCGCGGAGACTTTCTATGGGGCGAAGGCTGCCGGCGTGGAGGTGTTAAATCTCACGTGCCGGGTTACACGGGATGAGCTGGAGATAGTGGATAAGTGAGATAGGTGAAAATTATAAGGGTAAATGATAAGCAAATATACGTTTGACATGCAAGCGGCTAAATGCTAGTATAATATCAAAAGGTGCTACCGATAGACGGTTAGCCTTGATATATGAATGGTATAAAATAACCGCTCACAGTTTACCAGGCTGGGCGGTTATTTTTTTGTCTTATTCTTGCTCCTAGAGCCAACGGCATAACCAAGATTAAAGCAAGTAAGACATAAGCTGATGATGGCTATAAAAAGATCCGTTGTAAGCATAAGCAAAAACCTCCGTGATAGATTTCCATAAATGGATTTTCTATGTAAACACAGGCTACAAACTCCTGTGGTGAAGGTTAACCGCCTACCGAATAGGGTAGCACCAAATATATTATAACAAACATATGTTCGATGCACAATACTGAATATACATGAGAATGAAAAATGGGCTCGGCAAACACCTGTTACGATAAGTAACAGCATTGTCATAGTGCGTATATGGACTATCAAGGGTTATGATAATAAGCTTGAAAAAAACAGGAGAAATATATATTATGACAGTGGGAGAAGAAATAAAACAGTTAAGAAATGAGAATGGTCTTTCTCAGGAAAAGCTTGCAGAGAAATTAAATGTATCTCGTTCAGCGGTTGCAAAGTGGGAAACAGATGGAAGATTGAGTTAGCAAAAAGAGAAGGATTGATAAGGGGCCTTTTGGATTTTCGGGATGATGCCTATCGTAATGTTGTGATCGATTCATTCGATGCAGATACAATACATTTGCAATTTGGTGGATCATTGGAACTTGGTGATATTGCTAAGATTGAGGAGATAAGTTATGGCGTTTGATTTTAAGAAAGAATATAAAGAGTTTTATTTGCCGAAAAATAAGCCGCAGATCGTAACGATTCCAAGGGCGAATTACATAGCGGTAAGGGGCAAAGGCAACCCGAATGAGGAGGGCGGAGAATATAAAGCTGCGATTGGTGTTTTGTATGCCGTTGCGTACACTCTCAAGATGAGTTATAAGACTGATTACAAAATAGAGGGATTTTTTGAATATGTTGTCCCACCGCTTGAAGGCTTTTGGTGGCAGGATAATGTTGAAGGTGTGGATTATACTGACAAATCTGCATTTAGCTGGATTTCTGTTATTCGTCTTCCTGATTTTGTAACAAAGAATGATTTTGACTGGGCGGTTGAGACTGCGTCAAGGAAGAAAAAGATGGATTGTACCAATGCAGAATTTCTGAGTATTGATGAAGGTTTGTGTGTTCAGATCATGCATATAGGAGCATTTGATAATGAACCTGAGACAGTAGCAGTGATGGATAAATATTCGGAAGAAAACGGGTATGTAAATGATTTTACTGATGAAAGACATCATCACGAAATCTATCTATCAGATCCAAGAAAAACTGCACCGGAAAAATGTAAAACTGTTATCAGACATCCGATAAAGAAGAGATCGTGATTCTATTTTAGAAAATAAAAAATAAGGGACTTTATGGATTACACAATAAGAAGATTAAAACAGGAAGGAACCGGGACAGATCTTTTAAGATATGAAAGCAAGCAGTATGAATCGAGTAAGGTTTGTACTGCTTGCATTTATTTATGAGAGTATTCAAAGACAAATATACAGATAAATAGTGACAGAGTATTGTTCAAAATTGAATTATCATGCATCTTGGTATCGGTTTTGTGCATGTTGGTTGTCTGTATATAGACAATGAAATCAATTAACGATAGAGTAATGGCAGAATGTACATTTGCTATTGCGGTGATTGGCAGCCTTTTTGAAAGGAATAACAGCATCAGTTTCATCTATTTTTTCCTGCCGTTTGGGTTGGCTTTAATCTGTATGATTCCATGTATTCCCATCTATCTTAAGGAAGACATGACGATTACACAGATCATGTGGCAGAGAGGTATAGAGCTTGTAGTTCTGGAAATTGCAATGTGTGCTGTGATTTATCTTATTATGGGTGACAGTGTTTCCATAGTAGTGTATGTTGCAATACTGATTTCTACGGCAATTTGTGATGTGCTTTCATACCTTGTGAAGTGGTATCTGGAAAAAGAAGAGGCAGATAAGATAAATCGAAGGATTGCAGGGCGCAGAAGAAAAAAAGAGAATGAATGAAAGGGAGTCTATTTATTTGCGGTATTGCAAACTATGTCAGCCTTTGCAAAACGGATTGGTGCTGAGTTGACCGTCTGCTGAACGGTGAGCATTGATTCCATACAGATAAACAGATGCGTTTTATAGATGATTGGATTTTAACAGCGGGAGGGAAGAATTATGATGAATAGAATATATCCTCGTTCACACGACAAGCAGATTGTGTACTTAAAAGACGTTATCACCGAATCAAATATTGAGGTTGGTGACTATACAATATACAATGATTTCATGCACGATCCCTGCGATTTTGAAAAGAACAATGTGCTTTACCACTATCCGGTAAATGGTGATAAGCTGATTATCGGCAAATTTTGTTCTATTGCTTGTGGAGCAAAATTCCTGTTTACAAGTGGAAATCACCAGCTGAAATCGCTTTCAACCTACTCATTTCCCATTTTCTTTGAGGAGTGGGGGCTGGATGCGAAGAACATTTGTAATGCTTGGGAAAACAAAGGAGATACCATCATTGGAAATGATGTTTGGATTGGCTATGAAGCTGTGATTATGTCGGGCGTAAAAATCGGGGACGGTGCGATTATTGGTACTCGTGCTGTTGTGACAAAGGATGTACCGCCCTATACCATTGTTGGCGGTGTCCCAGCAAAGCCTATTCGCAAACGTTTTGATGATACCACGATTGAATCGCTGGAGACTTTGCGTTGGTGGGACTGGGATGAAGAAAAAATTAGAAGTAATATTTCAGCTATCCAGTCCGGAGACATTACGGTTTTGGAGAATGCGGCAGCCTATTAGTGGAAAATAATAGTTGTCAGGGAGAATATGTGAGGGGAGGATATATTTAATAACAGAGGTGACATTTTCTGTTAATCATAATCCTTGTATATGATTGCAAAGGATCATCGACAAGGCCGGGGCAGATATGAAAGCTTTTGAACATGTAAATTACTGCCTTGCGGTCAGGAAAGATTAAAGCGAGAGGTGTCGGAAATGGCAAGCGAGGAGAAGATTTTCTATTTGATTTGAAATAGATCAATCGGAGTTTGCAGAGAGGAGATTTTATTAATATGCTAATTGAAACAGAAAGGCTATTGCTTAGAGAATACACAATGGATGATTTTGATGCATTGTTTGAAATTATGTCAGATGAAGAAACAATGAAGCACTATCCATCGCCATTTGATAAAGACCGGACCAGAGGTTGGATAACTTGGAATATCGAGAATTATAGCAAGTATGGTTTTGGATTATGGGCAGTAGTTTTGAAAGAGACAAATGAATTTATAGGAGATTGTGGTATTACTGTTCAGGATATTGACGGAGAACTTCTTCCAGAGATTGGATACCATATACAT
>URJI01000018.1 GCA_900548215.1 uncultured Coprococcus sp.
GGAATGTGATGGAAGTCATATAAAAATTGTGTTTTCCTGCAATAATGTTGAAAAGACATTTGCCTATCCGGGGGCATTTGACAAGTTTGTGAGCTTTCAGAGCAAAGAGGCGCAGCAGGTGGCAGAGGAAGAACTTACACAGGTGAAACTGAATCAGAAGAAGCTTGAGGCCATGAAGAAGCTCATATTCCAGGAAAACGAGAGAAGAAAAGAAGAAGCACTCAAAGCAAAGGCCAAGAGGAAGAGACAGTAATATAAAGTAAGATCTAGAAAAAGCTAGTAAGATGTATTGACACTGAAATGTGCCAGCAAGATTGTGTAATGAGACAAAAGAATAACAGTGGATGCATTTTTGTATCACGTGAGATATAATAGTCCCTGCCAGAGAGAAAATTTTCTCTTTTGGCGGGATTTTTTTCACCTGAGGATCATTTTTAGAATTTTGTGCCTGAAGGAACTAATAAGGCGCTTGTAAGGATAAATTTGTACCATATATGGAAGATGCGGCGCAAATATAAAAAACACAGTGTTGCAGTAATGCAGTGCTATTTTTACATATACCTTGATTTTGTTGATATTTTTTGCTAAATTAAGTACGTACGTGTATAAATAGGGGCGTTTGCACCCATTTACAGAATAAAATGATCATAACAGTCAGAATTTGGCTGTCGGAAAGGACGGAGCACAGAGTGTATAAGATTACTAAGGTTGAACAGTTGACAGAGACCATATACCTCATGGACGTGGTTGCGCCACGAGTTGCAAATAAATGTCTTCCGGGACAGTTTGTAATTGTCAGAGGTTCAGAGGATGGAGAGAGAATCCCTCTCACTATCTGCGATTACTCAAGAGAGGACGGAACCATCACTATAGTATTCCAGGTAGTTGGAGCTGCTACAGAGATGATGAAGAATAAGAAGGCAGGAGATTCATTTGCGGATTTCGTTGGACCACTTGGATGTCCATCAGAGTTCTGCAAGGAGGATATAGAAGAACTCAAGAAAAAGAAGATCCTCTTCGTTGCAGGTGGTGTTGGAACAGCGCCTGTATACCCACAGGTAAAGTGGCTCCACGAGCATGGCATCGATGCTGATGTCATCGTAGGAGGAAGAAACAAGTCACTCATTATTCTTGAGGATAAGATGAAGAAGGTAGCCGGCAACCTGTATATCACAACAGATGACGGTTCATATGGAAGCAAGGGTGTCGTTACAAATGAGATCCAGAAGCTTGTAGATGCTGGTAACAAGTATGATGTGTGTGTTGCCATCGGACCTATGATCATGATGAAGTTTGTATGTAAGCTCACAAAGGAGCTTGAGATTCCTACAGTTGTCAGCCTTAACCCTATCATGGTAGACGGAACAGGTATGTGTGGTGCCTGCCGTGTGACAGTAGGCGGAGAGGTTAAGTTCGCGTGTGTAGATGGACCAGAGTTCGATGGTCACAAGGTGAACTTTGAGGAGGCTATGCAGCGTCAGCAGCTCTACAAGACTGCAGAGGGCAGAGCATTCCTTGCAGCAAAAGAGGGCGATACACATCATGGCGGATGTGGAAACTGTGGAGGTGACAAGTAATGGCTATAGAGGTAGATGTTTGGAAGAGAGTGCCGGTTCGCGAGCAGGAGCCACAGGTACGTGCAAAGAATTTTGAAGAGGTTTGTTATGGATATAATGAAGAGGAGGCTATGGCTGAGGCTTCAAGATGTATAGGATGTAAGAATGCCCCATGTATGAATGGCTGTCCTGTATCTATCAATATCCCTGGATTTATAGCTCAGGTCAAGGAAGGCAACTTCGCTGAGGCATTCAAGATCATTAGCGAGTCATCAGCACTTCCTGCTGTATGTGGCCGTGTATGTCCACAGGAGACACAGTGTGAGCAGAAGTGTATCAGAGGAATCAAGGGCGAGGCGATATCCATCGGTAAGCTTGAGAGATTTGTTGCTGACTGGGCCCGTGAGAACGGAATCAAGCCAGAGCCTGCAAAGGAGATGAATGGTCATAAGGTGGCAGTCATCGGATCAGGCCCTTCAGGTGTGACAGCAGCCGGAGATCTTGCAAAGATGGGTTACGATGTAACTATATTCGAGGCACTTCACCAGCCGGGCGGAGTTCTCGTATACGGAATTCCAGAGTTCCGTCTTCCAAAGGAGAAGGTAGTTGCCAAGGAGATCGAGAACATCAAGTCACTTGGTGTCAAGATAGAGACAAATGTAGTAGTAGGAAAGTCAGTTACCATCGACTCACTCCTTGAGGATGAGGGATTTGACGCAGTGTTCATCGGATCAGGCGCAGGACTTCCTAAGTTCATGGGTATCCCGGGTGAGAATGCCAACGGCGTATTCTCAGCAAATGAGTACCTCACAAGAAGCAACCTTATGAAGGCATTTGACGAGAATTCAAATACACCTATCATGAGAGGCAAGAAGGTTGCCGTAGTCGGTGGTGGAAATGTTGCTATGGATGCAGCAAGAACAGCACTCAGACTTGGCGCTGAGACACATATCGTATACAGACGTTCAGAGGAGGAGCTTCCAGCCAGAGTTGAGGAGGTTCATCACGCTAAGGAAGAGGGAATCATATTTGATCTCCTCACAAACCCAACAGAGATCCTTGAGGATGAGAACGGCTGGGTATGTGGTATGAAGTGTGTGAAGATGGAGCTTGGCGAGCCTGATGCATCCGGCAGAAGAAGACCTGTTGTGATTCCTGATTCAGAGTTCACAATGGACGTTGACACAGTCATCATGTCACTTGGAACTTCACCAAACCCACTTATCTCATCGACAACAGAGGGACTTGAGACAAATAAGTGGAAGTGTATCATTGCAGAAGAGTCAAACGGACAGACGACCAAGGAAGGCGTATATGCCGGTGGTGATGCCGTAACAGGTGCTGCAACAGTTATCCTTGCAATGGAAGCTGGCAGAGCTGGTGCAAAGGGAATTGATGAGTACATCAAGAACAACAAGTAATAATTATACAGAGTCATAAAAACAGGGCTGATGTGTATAAGGTAATACTTCACATCAGCCTTTTTTGATAAAATAACTTAGATGACAGATATTCAAAAGGGAGGAAATAAAATGGGGAATATAAAGAAAATGATATCAGTGATACTGGTAGTGGTATGTGTGTTTGCGTTTACAGCGTGTGGTAAGACTGAGACGCTGGATGGAAAATGGGTGCTTGTAAAAAGTGAGACATCAGATGGCAAGACGTATAAGGTCAAGAGTGAGGACACAAAAGAGATCTATGAAATAAGTGGTGATACTGCAACATTTTACTATTCCGGTAAGGCGATGGGGGATAAGACTATCAATCTGCAGGTGGAACAGACGGGGGATAATCAGTACAACTTTAAGATGACGGATACTCTTAGCTTTTCAACGGGCACGATAGATGGAAAATATCTGAAATGCACCATAGGAGATACGACATTTATATATGAGAAGAATTAGAAGGTTGAACATAGAAATAACAGTAAAGACTTGTAGGAAAAAACGTGACGAACAGGGGGAATAGATATGTACGATGAATTTGCAAAATGGTTAGACAGAATTTTAGATGAGAATATGCCGCTGCCGGGGGTGGCGATCAATTTCAATATATATGAAGAGGTGGACTTGCACTGGTCGATCCAGTTGATAAGTTCAACTTATTTTGACGAGGAGGATGAGGACTGGAACTGCTATGAGGAGTTTACGACAGGGGAAGATCTGTACGAATGGCAGCAAGATACCGGCTGGGAGGAGATACTTGACATTTCCGGTGCGATGATCAAGAGGTATCTTGCGGAAGGAAAATACGCAGGGGAGCTGAAGAAGTATGAGGCTGTTGCTGCCGGATTCGTGGACGGCGATGTGGAAATCCTGTACAGAAGATAGAGTGTTATGGAAACTAGTATGTAGTAGAAAATTTAAAATCTAGTGGGTAGTAGGAAATTGAGTGAATTGTGGGAAAACGAAAGCATTATAAGAAATAATGCATGTTGTATGAAAATGTGTGAGTTGTAGAAATATAGTATGTATTGCAAAAAAATGTGATAGGTGGGTGACAACATGAAAACTTTATATGTATCAGATCTGGACGGTACGCTGCTTCGCAGCGATGAGACCACATCCGAGTATACAAACAGTGTAATCAATAATCTGACAGACAGAGGGATGATATTCTCTTATGCCACAGCGCGCTCACTTATCACAGCGAAGAAGGTGACAAATGGACTGCGGGCAGAAATTCCACTGATCGTATACAATGGATCGTTTATCGTAGACAATGTTACCGGTGAAGTCCTTGTTGCGAATTACTTTGACGAATCGGTAAGAGCAGTGCTTGACGATCTATTCGGTAATCAGATATTTCCGATAGTGTATGCGCGGATAGATGGCATGGAGAAGTTTTCATATGTTCCGGAGCTGTGCACAGATGGTATGAAGAAGTTCCTGCTCAGCAGGCAGGGGGATGTCAGGACGAATATCGTAAAGTCTGCGGAGAACTTGAAAGTGGGAGATATTTTCTACATAACCTGCATTGACAGTCCGGAAAAATTAAAGCCGTTGTACGATAAGTATAAGGATAAATTTCACTGTGTATATCAGAAAGACATTTATACAGATGAACAATGGCTGGAGATCATGCCGCTTGCGGCATCCAAGGCAAATGCAATAAAACAGTTGCAGGAACTTCTGGAATGCGACAGGGTGGTTGCCTTTGGAGATGGCAGGAATGATATAGATATGTTTGAACTTGCAGACGAAAGCTACGCAGTGCAAAATGCTGATGAACAGCTTAAAAGGTATGCCACAGCGGTTATTTCATCCAATGATGAGGATGGGGTGGCACACTGGCTTGAGGATAATTATATCGTAAAATGACGAAAACTTATGGGTAAAAATCAGGCTGCGTATAACAGCAAATATACATAAAAATCAGGTTGTAATTTGCGCAGAGCAGGGTATATAATGACACTACACATTTATAATCTTAAGTAAATATGCTAATATGATTGTGAAACACAAGTTGCACCACGAGATAAGGTGCTTGAATAGGAAAAAGGACAATTGCGGATTATGGAGGATAAAATGGGAGTGCCTAACTGATTGATATATCAGGAAAACTCGGTTATTTTTCGTCCGAATTATTGTAATTGCCTTAGAAAGTGAGAAGGAGAACACATCTTATGGAAAAGAAAGAAATGATATACTACAGACTGGATGAGGTGGATGAGAAGATACTTGCCATGCTTCAGGATAATGCACGTGTATCACTCAAGGATATAGGTGCTGAGGTGTCCATGTCACCTACAGCAGTTGGAACAAGAATAGACAGGATGCTTGCCGAGGGCGTGCTTGAGGGATTTACAACCAAGCTCAACCCGGAGGCCATGGGCCATTACATCAAGGCATTTATCAATCTTGAGGTTTCACCGGAGCAGAAGGCTGAGTTCTACCCATATATAGACAGCGTGTTAAATGTTGTGGAGTGCAACTGTGTGACAGGAGATTACTCAATGCTCATAGAGGTACGTTTCAAGACAACAGCAGATCTTGATCATTTTGTTGGCGAGCTTCAGAGATTTGGAAAGACCAAGACTCAGATCGTATTCTCGACAAATGTAAAGCATAGGTGCAGATACTGGAAGAATGATCTTCATCATGACGAGGATAATAAGTAGAAGCGGAGATCAGCGAAAAAACTTCTCTGAATATATCCCATTGTAACAATCATAACCGGGAATAATGTTTATAAATAATAAGCGTAATTGATAAAAACAGGGGAAAATTAAGCAAAAACAAAAAAATACTTAGATTTCTCAAGTTTTTGCTTTACAATCTTAATTTCCTATACTATAATAGGGAGCGTGGTCAGGAAATAATTAGCAGGCCATTATATATAATCAGTTTAGGAGGATTTTTACTATGTCATATGTTGATGAAGTACTCGAGATAGTACAGAAGAAGAATGCAGATCAGCCTGAGTTCTTACAGGCAGTAACAGAGGTTCTTGATTCACTCAGACCTTGCATCGAGGCAAATGAGGAGCTTTACAGAAAGAATGCTATCCTCGAGAGAATCACAGAGCCAGATAGACAGCTCATGTTCAGAGTACCATGGGTAGATGACAACGGACAGGTACAGGTCAACAGAGGTTTCCGTGTACAGTTCAACAATGCCATTGGACCATACAAGGGAGGTCTCAGACTTCACCCATCAGTAAACCTTGGTATCATTAAGTTCCTTGGTTTCGAGCAGGTTTTCAAGAACTCACTTACAACACTTCCAATCGGTGGTGGTAAGGGTGGTTCAGACTTCGACCCTAAGGGTAAGTCAGACAGAGAGATCATGGCATTCTGCCAGAGCTTCATGACAGAGCTTTGCAAGTATATTGGTGCTGATGTCGATGTTCCAGCTGGAGATATCGGAACAGGCGCTAGAGAGATCGGTTTCATGTTCGGTCAGTTCAAGAGAATCCGTGGATCATACGAGGGAGTTCTCACAGGTAAGGGACTTACATATGGTGGATCACTTGCCCGTACAGAGGCTACTGGTTACGGACTGCTTTACCTTACAAACGCACTGTTAAAGGATCATGACATTGATATCGCAGGCAAGACTTGTGCAGTATCAGGTGCTGGTAATGTTGCAATCTACGCAATCCAGAAGGCACATCAGTTAGGTGCTAAGTGTGTTACATGTTCAGATTCTACAGGTTGGATCTACGATCCAGAAGGAATCGATGTTGCACTTCTTAAGGAAGTTAAGGAAGTTAAGAGAGCACGTCTTGATGCTTATGCTGCTGCTAGACCATCAGCTGAGTACCATGTAAAGAAGGATGCAAATGATCACGGCGTATGGTCAATCAAGTGCGACCTTGCTCTTCCATGTGCTACACAGAACGAGCTTAACCTTGACGATGCTAAGATGCTTGTTGCAAACGGCGTTATCTCAGTAACAGAGGGCGCTAACATGCCTACAACTCTTGAGGCTACTAAGTACCTTCAGGAGAATGGTGTTCTCTTCGTTGGTGGTAAGGCTGCAAATGCAGGTGGTGTTGCTACATCAGCTCTTGAGATGAGCCAGAACAGCGAGAGACTTTCATGGACATTCGAGGAAGTTGATGGCAAGCTCAAGGGAATCATGGAGACAATTTACGCTAACATCTCAGATGCAGCAAAGAGATACAACATGACAGTTGGCGGAAATGCAGACTATGTTGCAGGTGCAAACATCGCCGGCTTCGAGAAGGTTGTTGACGCTATGCTTGCTCAGGGTGTTTGCTAATCATAAGCATTTGGCGGGAGCCACATCTTCAAATCAACTAGACATAAGATTATAATATAAGACTATAGACGTCCATCTGTGGAGTGATCCGCAGATGGGCGTTTTTGTGTTGCAGCATTATCCTGCGCTTCCTTTTGGGGTAGTCTCTATGTTGTATATCCAATCACATTTGTTTACCCTCACTTTGACTTAGCTTCCATCGTGCACGCCGCGCCAAGCACGATAAGGGCGCCTAGCTCTCTGCGGCGGCACAGAAGCGTCAAAGATCGGTTGCCGGCACTACCGATTGGATATACAACATAGAGAATACACACCAACAGGAGTCACCGAAGACAATTTTTTATATTTAAAGTTCGTTTAAGTTTGGCAGGTTATTATAGCATCATCAAGAGGAGATAAGATAAGAAAGGATGATGTTTATGGCAGATAATACATTTAAAAGATATGAACTTAAATACATGCTGACTCGATACCAGTACGAGCAGATAATGAGCGAAATGATAAGGTACATGCAGCCGGACAGGTTTGCGCATAGCCAGATCATTAACATATATTTCGACACTCCTGCCCACAGGCTCATCAGAGACTCCATAGAAAAGCCGGTTTACAAAGAGGAGCTCAGGCTCAGAAGCTATGGAGTCCCGGATGACGATTCAGAGGTTTTTATCGAGCTCAAGAAGAAATACAAATCTGTTGTGTACAAGAGAAGACTTGAGGTGTCAGAGCAGGAGCCTTCAGTTTGGTGAGATTCAGATCGGTGCCCGGTTCGGCGAAGGAGATATGTGTAATATTCCTTGCAATGGGAGCTGGTCTTGTCACTGGAATGGGATTTATCGGATATGCAGTATTATTTGCCGTCATACTTGGCGGAGCAATGTTTATTTGCAGCCTTACGGGATTTGGCGGCGGAAGGGATGAAGAGAGAGCCCTGAAGATCACCGTGCCTGAAAATCTCGACTATACAGAGGCATTTGATGAGATACTTGCCGACTGTACAGAAAATTACAGGCTGACAAATGTGAAGACGACCAATATGGGAAGTCTGTTCAAGCTTACATATGTGGTGAAACTTAATAAGGATACAAATCAGAAGGATATGATAGACAGACTCAGGGTGAGAAATGGCAATCTGGAAATCATGCTGATGCAGGCGGATTCGGGCGACATGACATTGTAGAAGACAGTGTGTGTTCGTGGTCTATAACACTGTAGAAGACAGTGTGTGCTCGTGGAATATAACACTGTAGAAGATGGCAGGTGCTCGTGGGATATAACACTATAGACGATGACATATGCATGAGGTGATGTTGATGATATAAAGCAGACCGAAAATTCAGGTCAGTTGGCAAATACTTAGCAAGGAGATGATCGTATGAGGAATAATAAATATATGAGATATAGAGCGGGAATCCGCAAATGGCTGTCATATTTGACAAATGTGGTCTCACACTGGGCGGCGGTGGACGCCTGTCGGTCAATGACACCGTCGGACATGGAATAGTGTCTAAGGATGACCTGGTGGTAACGGGTGGAACATATACGATAGAAAGTCAGGATCACTGTCTGAACGGCAAGGATAGCGTCAGGATAGCAGACGGAACATTCACCCTTACCTGTGATGAGGATGGCATACACGCCGGAAACGACGACCAGCAGAATGGTTACATATATATAGAAGATGGAGACATTGATATATCGGCAGGAGACGATGCGATGCATGCAGAAGGACTTCTCATTTTAACAGGTGGTAATATAGATATAACTAAGAGCTATGAGGGTATCGAGGGTTATAAGATACTAGTGACCGGTGGCGATATAGACGTGGCAGCCAGCGATGATGGATTCAATGCGGCAGGAGAAAGCTCTGGCAGTTCAGGCGACAATAAAGGCGGCAGCTCCCATGGCGCAGGTGACAATAAAGGAGGTTTCGGCGGAGATCATAGTGTAGATGTGAACGGCAACACCCCGCCGGCAAGAACTGATGGCAACGGACAGAGCGGCGACAGACCGAATCTTCCAGAAAATGAAGGACAGCCGGAAAGTGGTGATATGCCAGACGGTTCAGGTATGCCAGGTGGTTCAGGCAAAGGAGACGTGCAAGTCCCAGGTGGTAACAGAGATAACGGACAGAATAACAGCTCAAATGAAAACTCGCAGAATACGGACAGCAGTTCCAGTTCAGACAGTATAAGCATATAGAAGATAGTTCCAGACGCTTTAATATCCAAAAACAGTTGATTAATTTGTAAAAATGCTTAATATTATAAAGACGTGACATTTTGTAGTTGATGCATAGTTTGGGAAATGGGCAGGCGCCCAATGTAGCTGGAAGGAGAAAACAGATGAAGTTATATGTTGCACGACACGGAGAGACGGAATGGAACAGACAGAATAAGGTCTGTGGCAGGACGGATTCCCCGCTTACAGAGAAAGGACTTCGTCAGGCACAGCTCCTTGCAGACAGATTGGACAACTGCCCGATTGATGTGATAATAGCATCGCCGCTTTCCAGAGCACAGGATACAGCCAGGGTGGTGGCGGAAAGAAAGCATTTGCAGGTAATTACGGATGAGAGGCTTATAGAACAGGATTACGGAGTATATGAGGGCGTCCAAAGGGATGACCGGGATTTTTTGAACAACAAGAGAATGTTCGCATACAGATATCCCGGTGGAGAATCTATGATGGATATTGCCAGGAGGACGTATGATCTGATAATAGAGACTTGTAAGCTCTATCCGGATTCATCAGTGCTGTTTGTCTGTCACAATGGAATATGCCGGGTGATATGCAGCTATTTCAATGATATGACCAACGAAGAGTATTTTGGATTCAGTCAGGACAATTGCGGATATAATATCTATGAGTGCTGATCTGAGAAGGAGTGTTTGATATATGAAGGAAGTGTTGATAGATTCATTTAAGGATGCGCTGCTTGATACGGTAAAGCTTATACCGTTCCTGCTTATAACCTATGTGGTCATGGAATGGCTTGAGAGGAAGACTGCAGGCAGACAGGCACATGTGCTTGGAAAGGCTGAGAAACTTGGTCCGTTGCTCGGTGGTGTGCTTGGAATTGTGCCTCAGTGCGGATTTTCACTGATGGCGTCAAACCTGTACAGCGGGGGTGTGATAGGTGCAGGTGTGCTTATAGCTGTATTTATGTCCACATCGGACGAGATGCTGCCTATTATGTTGTCAAATGATGCGGTTACTGCAGAAACTATAATCAAGATTCTTGCCGCTAAAGCTGTTATAGCTATTGTGACTGGATATATAGTTGGGTTTGTGCTTGACCGAATGAGAAAGCCGGTTCGGGTAAAGAAGATAGATCCTGTCCATAGACATGGCGGGCATGATGAACATGAACACCATAGCGGACATGAGCACAGTGACGCTGTAAAAGCGGCAGAAAGCTCCATACACACACAGAATATAGTTTATAAGGATGCAGCTGAGAAGAAGGGAAAAGGACATGTGCATGACTATGTCCACGAGCACAGCCATGACCACGGACATTTTGGAGAGAAGAATATCCATGAGGTGTGTGAACAGGAGCACTGTGACTGCGAGGGTGGAATATTCAGATCTGCGCTGGTTCACACTGCAAAGATTACAATATTTATATTTATATTCACACTTGTGATAAATGTGATCATAGAGGCTGTAGGAGAAGAATCCATAGCACGTATATTCAACGATGTGCCGGTGCTTGGAGAGGCTGCGGCAGCTCTGGTTGGGCTCATACCTAACTGTGCGGCGTCTGTCATAATAACCGAGTTGTACCTTCAGGGGATACTCAGTGCAGGTGCTATGATGTCAGGACTTCTTGTTAGTGCAGGTGTAGGTCTTGTGGTGCTCTTCAGAATGAACAGGCACAGACCAGCGGAGAATATAAGGATAGCGGTGATGCTGTATGCTGCAGGACTTGTGTGGGGGCTAGTGATCAATGCAGTGGGAATCACATTTTGATAATATAGAACTGATTGAAAAAAACATGATTTCACTGAA
This sequence comes from uncultured Coprococcus sp., assembly GCA_900548215.1. Classification (GTDB taxonomy): domain Bacteria; phylum Bacillota; class Clostridia; order Lachnospirales; family Lachnospiraceae; genus Coprococcus. The sequence continues at coordinate 11,297 of URJI01000018.1, forward strand.
AAGTGATTGGACACATAAAAAAGAGATTGCAAAATGCCGCAATCTCTTTTTGGGTGTTATTTAATTTTCTTTTTACCACATACAGGACAGATATCCTGGTTGGTAGGCTGACCGCATCCCCAGCAGATCCATGTGTCACCTTTGTCCTCAGTTTCGGATGCAGGCTTCTGTGTCGGTTTCATCTTAAAGTTTTTGGAGACAATCTCAACGTTGCCATCTTCGCCCATCTTGGTCTGCATACCGTTTAGGGGAGTGACATCGTCAGATTTACCCTTTTTCTTTTTACCAAATCCAAATCCCATTTTTCAACCCCTATTTCTATAACATATATAGTTTATTTTAAAGCAATATATACAATTAAGCAATAGTAATTTGTTAGAATTATACTATGTTATTGTTGGAAATGACAATGGGGGTGAGACTTACTGCCATGCTCCGTCAAATGTAATAACCTGGCCGTTAAGGTAGTTATCGCATGCTGCTATATGGACAATGAAAGCGGCTGCCTCAGTGACTGTTGCCATGCGCCCGGCGGGGATTTCGTCCTCAAGCATCTGGCGCTCATCTTGTGACAAATGGCCGTTCATGGTTGTATCTATAGCCCCGAATGCAATTGCGTTTACATTTATGCCGCTTGGTGCCAGCTCTTTTCCTAAAGCTCTGGAGAAAGCATTTACCGCTCCTTTGGACGCAGAATATGCAACCTCACATGATGCCCCGGTGCTGCCCCATACAGATGATATATTGATGATGCATCCTTTATGTGCGTGAACCATATAAGGAACAACTTGCCTGCAGCTATTGAATACAGAATAAATATTTGATTTCATGGTCCTGTCGAAGTCTGCTGCGGACATATCGGAGAGCAGCCCGACATGAGATATTCCAGCATTGTTGACCAACAACCTTATATCGCTTCCAAATTTATCCACGACCTGGCTGATGAACTCCTGCATAAAATCCATGTCGCCTGCATCGCCGCACATTGCGAGGCAGTTGCAGCCGTTTGCTGTCAGTTCCTTTTGCAGAGTCATGAGATCGTCCGGGTGTCTGAATGACGTTATTGCGATATTATTGTATGTTCCGGACAGCGCAAGAGCAGTGGCTCTTCCGATACCGGTTGAAGCTCCAATGATGATTGCGGTATTCAAAATATTACCCTCCTGAAAAAGCAAATAGTAGTTCCCTCCTTATGAAAAAGGAGCAGGCACATTAAAAGTCGCATGCGCGAGGTGCCTGCGTGCTTCATAAGGAATCCCCCGCAAGGCGGGTCCTCCTTATGAAAAATATTATATCACGTGAATTATGTGTTGAAAATAAAAAAGCACTTTGGTATACTCTATTTGTTTTTGTTAATAATCGAATATGTATAAGAGAATGAATATGGAGGCTATATAATGGGTAAGAAAGTTATGAAACTGTTCCTTGATACAATGCTCAGAGCTGCCGTTATTATATTGGCGGTTGCAATTGTGGTCATGCTTGTACTTCTGGCACGGACTATGAGTAAGAATAAGAAATCCGATACGACAACAACAAAGGAAGCGGCAAGTATAGTCACGGAGGAAACTGATCCTTCAGATCCTACATTTGGCGGGGAAAACTCAGATGCCTCAGATGCATCTGGAGACGATTCATCTGAGGATGTGTCATCCGAGGATAATCAGACTGACAACGATGCAAAGAGTGCTAAGATAGCAGTTATAAACGCATCGGGAGAGTCTGGTGTGGCTGCCACATGGCAGGGAACGTTGAATGCGTCAGGATACTCGTCTGTAGATATAGGAACCTATACTGGAGACAGTCAGTCATCAACGACTGTATATGTGTCAGGTTCTTATGATGTCAGCGGTATCACAAGCTTGTTTTCATCTGCGTCAACTGCGGACAAGTCAGAACTTGATGGAAGTCTGTGTGATATAGATGTAAGCGGTGCGGATATAGTGATTGTTGTCGGCTCCATGGATGCGGCAAATAATTAATTTTGAAATGCAAGAATAACTCTGTCAGTTCACCGTTTTATGTGAATCCTGACAGAGTTTTTTTATAAAACAGATTAACAGAATGAATACAATATCCATTGTTTTGCGCGTGCAATAATTTTTATCATTGTCAAGTGAAAAAGTACACACATATGTTTTGCTAGATGTTGTAAATCAAATTTGTCAAGTATATATATGGGTAAAATACATGGTCAAAAGTAATAAAATATACTGAAAACGTGACGAAAAACAGCTGTATCAGTGCATAGTATGGTGAAGGTTTCACAAAAATAGAAGTTTAAAGCGGAGTAAAAAGAGTTGAAAACCGTCAAAATGATGCAAAATTTGTGCAAATATACAATATATACAAAAGTTGGAAATTTTTTTTGAGCAATAATCACATAGAATGAAAAATGCCAATGATGTAGAATAACAATAGTTTTTAGGGTGAACAAAAACAAGATAATATACACTACGGAGGTAATTTCAAATGGCAAGTTTATCACTTAAGAACATTTACAAGGTATATCCTAACGGATTCAACGCAGTTAAGGACTTCAACCTTGAGATTGAAGACAAGGAGTTCATCATCTTTGTTGGACCATCAGGTTGTGGAAAGTCAACAACTCTTAGAATGATAGCAGGTCTTGAGGATATCAGCTCAGGTGAGTTATGGATCGGCGACAGACTTGTAAATGATGTAGAGCCAAAGGACAGAGATATTGCGATGGTATTCCAGAACTACGCTCTGTATCCACATATGTCAGTATATGATAACATGGCATTTGGTCTTAAGTTAAGAAAGGTACCAAAGGAGAAGATCGACAAGGCTGTACATGAGGCAGCTAAGATCCTTGATATCGAGCATCTTCTTGACAGAAAGCCAAAGGCTTTATCAGGTGGACAGAGACAGCGAGTTGCTATGGGACGTGCAATTGTCCGTGAGCCAAAGGTATTCCTTATGGACGAGCCTCTTTCAAACCTTGATGCTAAGCTTCGTGTACAGATGCGTGTTGAGATCTCAAAGCTTCATCAGAGACTTCAGACAACAATCATCTACGTAACACATGACCAGACAGAGGCTATGACACTTGGTACAAGAATCGTAGTTATGAAGGATGGTATCATCCAGCAGGTTGATACACCTCAGAATCTGTATGATAAGCCATGCAACCTCTTCGTAGCTGGATTCATGGGTATGCCACCTATGAACTTCATCGATTGTAAGGTTGTTAAGTCTGGAGCAGATGTATTACTTATGTTCGGTTCTCACTCAATCAAGGTTCCTGATGCTAAGGCTCAGAAGCTTATCAGCGGTGATTTCCTTGATAAGGAAGTTGTTCTTGGTATCCGTCCAGAGGATATTCATGATGAGCAGCTCTTCATCGAGTCTTCACCTGAGAGTGTTATCGATGCAAGAATCAATATTTACGAAATGCTTGGTGCTGAAGTATATCTGTACTTCACAATCGACCAGTTCGATATCACAGCAAGAGTAAATGCACGTACAACAGCAAGACCTGGTGATACAGTTCAGTTCGCATTCGACCTGAGCAAGATCCACATCTTCGATAAGGAGACAGAGGAGATCATCATCAACTAGTCAGGTGCTGCGTTCTAAAATTTGAACAAAGTGTGATTTTTCAGAGGAAATGCATAAAAATTATGCGTTTCCTCTTTTTTTTTTTACATTTTTCGTGTAGAATGTACTTTGTATGAGTATAGGCAATGTTGAATAATTGGAAAGTATTTGACATTGACAGAAGAATGTATAAATGTTACAATTTTGTTACAGAATTTTTAAAAATTCACAACGAAGAATAGGGGTGGACGAATGATTTCGAATCAGATACTGCAGGATACGGTTACCGGAATTAAATCAATTACACGTGTAGAACTCTGTGTGATGGATACCGAAGGTAAGATACTTGCGACAACTATGCGCGGAATGGAAGAATATGAGGATGAGGTTGTAAAATTCTCTGAATCAGCGGCGGACAGTCAGGTGATCCGTGGCTTCCAGTTTTTCAAGGTGTATGATGAGAATGAACTGGAATATGTCATACTGGCAAAAGGGGATGCCGAGGATGTCTATATGATTGGAAAGATGGCAACTTTCCAGATCCAGAATCTTCTGGTGGCATACAAGGAGCGTTTTGACAAGGACAACTTTATCAAGAACCTGTTGCTTGACAATCTGCTTCTGGTAGATATTTATAACCGTGCGAAGAAGCTGCACATTGAGGCAGATGTAAAACGTATCGTGTTTATTATCGAGACAAAGACGGAGAAGGATACCAACGCATTGGAGACAGTCAGAACGTTGTTCTCCAGCAAGACAAAGGATTTCATTACGGCAGTTGACGAGAAAAACATTATTTTGGTCAAGGAAGTAAAGCCGAGTGAGACTTACGAAGATATGCGCAAGACTGCAAAGGTAATTGTGGATATGCTGAATACAGAAGCCATGTCATCGGTCAATGTGGCATATGGTACGATCGTCAACGAAATCAAAGAAGTTTCCCGTTCTTATAAGGAAGCAAAGCTTGCACTGGATGTAGGAAAGATCTTTTATAGCGACAGAAAGATTATCGCATACAGCAATCTCGGAATCGGCCGACTGATCTATCAGTTGCCACTTCCACTTTGCAAGATGTTTATCAAGGAGATTTTTGATGGTAAATCACCAGACGAGTTCGACGAGGAGACATTGACAACAATCAACAAGTTCTTCGAGAACAGTCTGAATGTATCTGAGACATCCCGTCAGCTTTACATTCACCGAAATACTCTGGTTTACCGTCTGGATAAACTTCAGAAGAGTACCGGACTTGACCTCCGGGTATTCGAGGATGCCATTACCTTCAAGATTGCCCTTATGGTTGTGAAATATATGAAGTACATGGAGTCGTTAGAGTATTAAAAGACACGCTCAAAAGGAGATAATAAGATGTTAGAACTGAGTCATGTGAAAATGAGGTATCCGGCGAGTAAGACGTATGCCTTGAACGATGTAAGTTTGAAGATAGAAAAAGGCGAGTTTGTGTTTATCGTAGGTTCTTCCGGATCAGGTAAGACGACACTGATTAAGCTGCTGTTAAAAGAATTGGACCCGACCTCCGGTAAAATCAAGGTCGCAGACACAGATTACAGTAAATTGAAGAGAAAAAATATTCCTAAGATTCGACGTAAGATTGGTGTTGTATTTCAGAACTTCCGCTTACTCAAGGATCGCACGGTATATGAGAATGTTGCATTTGCACAGCGTGTCATTGAGACACCAAGCCGCTACATTCGTCGGCAGGTACCGGCGATGTTGACATTGGTCGGACTTGCGGATAAATATAAGTCATTTCCAAAGCAGTTGTCCGGTGGTGAGCAGCAGAGAGTCGCACTTGCGAGAGCGCTGGTAAATAAGCCGGAGATCCTGCTTGCGGATGAGCCAACCGGTAACTTGGATCCAAAAAATTCATGGGAAATTATGCGTCTTCTGGAGGATGTCAACAAGAAGGGAACAACGGTTGTTGTTGTAACGCATAACAAAGAGATCGTCAATATGATGAAGAAACGTGTAATCACGTTGAAGCATGGCGAAATAATCAGCGATGAGCAAAAAGGTGGGTATATCGATGAGGATTAGTTCATTCATGTATAGTATCAGACAGGGTATTAAAAATATTAAACGAAACCTTTTGTTCTCATTGGCATCAATCGGAACAATTGTTTCCTGTCTGTTCTTATTTGGTTTATTTTATTGTGTGATCGTGAATTTCCGTACAGCAATGACGGATCTGGAGAATACAGTTACGATTTCTGTATTCTTTGATGAAGGTGTAACAGATGAGAATATCACAATGATCGGTCAGCAGATTCGACTGCGTGATGAGGTCAATACGCTGGATTTCATTTCCGCAGATGAGGCATGGAAGCAGTATGCGGAAGAGAAGTTTGATGATCCGCAGGCAGCGATTGATGCATTCCAGGGGGACAACCCATTGAAGAACAGTGCATCATATAAGATCACATTGAAGGATCTGTCAAATCAGGCAGAATTTGTACAGTACTTAAAGGGATTGACCGGTGTACGTAAGGTACTTAGCTCTGAGGTAACTGCAGACGGTGTGGCAGCACTGAACAGCGTTGTCAGCTATGCATCCATCGGAATTATTGTGATCCTGTTGCTCGTATCGATCTTCCTGATCAGTAATACGATTACAATCGGTATTACTGTGCGTAAGGAAGAAATTGGTATTATGAAGCTGATTGGTGCGACAAACTTCTTCGTACGTGCGCCATTCATTGTAGAGGGTGTTGTGATCGGACTTGTGGGATCATTGATTCCATTGATCTTGATCTACTATATGTATGATACAGTGGTTCAGTACATCATTGGCCGGTTCTCCGTTGTACAGAGCTTATTTGCATTTGTACCGGCAAAGGAGATATTTGCAGTTCTGATTCCATTATCTGCGGGTATTGGTATCGGACTTGGTTTGATTGGTAGTTTATTGACAACACGGAAACATTTGAAAGTTTAGGAGGGAAGCATATGAAGTGTAAAAAGCTTGTGAGAGCAATCATTGCATTTGCTGTGGCTGGAAGCATGAGTATGACGGTAAATGCGACGAGTATTTCGGACCTGAAGGATCAGAAAGATCAGAAGGAAAGCAAGAAGGAAGAAGCAGAAGCCGTTCTCGCCCAGTTGGAGAAAGAACAGAATTCGATTCTGGATGCGATTGCAGAACTGGATGCGCAGGTAACGGAATATACAAATGAAATTACGGATCTGGAGGCGCAGCAGACTCAGCTCGAAGCAGATATTGAGACGAAGCAGACCGAGCTTACGGCTGCACAGGAGAAGGAACAGGAACAGTATGAGGCGATGAAAGAGCGAATCAAATACTCATACGAAAATGGTAATCCATCGTATCTGGATGTACTTTTCTCAACCTCCGATATCTCGGATATCGTAAATCAGGCAGAATATGCAGATCAGATTTATTCTTACGATAAGAATATGTTTGATGATCTGGTAGAGACACGACAGACGATCGCAGATACAAAGGCCGGTCTGGAAAAAGATCTGAAGGATGTTGAGGATATCAAACTGGAAGTGGAAGACAACAAGGCTGCTGTCGAGGTTATGATCGAGGGTAAGCAGGTACAGGTAGCAAACTACGAATCATCCATCGGTGATTACGAGGCAACGATTGCAGAGCTGGAGCAGGATATCGAGGCAACCAATCAGGCAATCGCAGCCGCAGAGGAAGCATATAGACAGCAGCAGGCAGCCGCAGCGGCCGCGGCAGCAGCTGCAGGAAGCACAACAACGGCACCGACAGATGTAAATATCACATATACAGGTGGAAGCCTGCAGTGGCCAGTATCAACTGGAGGAACGGTTACTTCCAGATTTGGACCGAGAGAGAGTCCTGGAGGTATTGGTTCGAGATATCATCAGGGATTGGATATTGGATGTCCGACAGGAACACCGATTGTAGCATGCGAGGCTGGAACGGTAATTGCGGCGTCTTACTCAAGCTCGATGGGTAATTATGTAACGGTTGCACACAGTTCGTCTATGTCAACTACATATATGCATAATTCAAGCTTGTGTGTCAGCGTGGGACAGACGGTATCGCGTGGACAGGTCATTGCGCTTGCTGGAAGTACCGGAAATTCGACAGGTCCACATTGTCATCTTGGATTAAGAATCAATGGCAGCTATGTTGATCCATGGCCGTATTTACAATAAGATGAAAGCGCAAGGTTAAAGGAGAGTAAAAGTAGACGTGAAAAAGAACATGAAAAAACTATGGGCTTTGGCGTTGGCAACCGCGTTATCTGTTGCATGTATCGGTTGTGGAAATCAGACAGAGTCAAAGAAGAATACACGGGAATCCATTGATGTACAGACGGATTCGGATGCAACACAGGCAGATACGTCAGAACCAGTAGTTGCATCGGACCTGTGGCAGGACAGTTCAGTTGCAAAGAAGGTCGATGAGATCAATTCCCTGATTGACAAGTATTATTATTTCGATGTTGACCGGGATAAGCAGGAAGAAGCGTTGTATGACGGAATCATGGATGGTCTGGATGATCCGTACTCTGTCTATTATACAAAGGAAGAGTATGCAGAACTGCAGGAAGATACTTCGGGTGAATATGTAGGTATCGGTGCAGTTGTGACGATGAATTCCGATATGCGTGTCGAAATCGTACGTCCGATCAAGAACAGCCCGGCTGAGCAGGCTGGACTGAAGGCAGGCGATATTTTAGTTCAGGTAGATGACACGGAGATTACCGATCAGGAGCTTTCTGTGGTAGTAGATATGATCCGTGGCGAAGAAGGAACGAAGGCACATCTGAAGATTTACCGTCAGGGCGAATCCGATTATCTGGAGTTTGATGTAGAGCGTCGTACTGTGGAGAATTACACGGTAGAAAGCGAGATGCTGGATGATCAGGTTGGTTATATTGCAGTTACACAGTTCAACGACAATACAGCACAGGAATTTGAAGATGCTATCGATGAGGTGCAGGCAAATGGTGCAAAAGCAGCGATTATTGATTTGCGCGATAATCCAGGCGGACTTCTGACAGCTGTTGTTGATATGTGCGATTACATTATGGATGATGGCGTGATCGTCTCTACAAAGGATCGTGATGGAAATGTGATTGGCGAGTACAAGGACAGTGGAAAACATAGCGTCGATATCCCATTAGTAGTACTGGTAAATGGAAATAGTGCGAGTGCATCTGAGATTTTCTCCGGCGCCATGCAGGATTCTGGCAAGGCGAAGCTGGTTGGGACAACGACATTCGGTAAAGGTATCGTCCAGTCAGTCATTCCGCTTTCCGATGGAACGGCAGTAAAGCTTACGATTGCAAAGTATTTTACACCGAACGGAAATGATATCCACAAGAAGGGTATTACACCGGATTATGAGGTCGAACTTCCGGATGGAAAGGCATCTGCAGTCAATATTGACCGCGCAGATGATACGCAGTTACAAAAAGCGCAGGAAGTTATTGCAGAGATGCTAAATAATTAGTATAATAAGCAGGGGTTTTATCGAAAGATAGGACTCTTGCTTATTTTCTTATAAATATAATAAGAGGATGAGTAATTATATACAATCGTGGTTACAACACATGATATAATGAGGCACGCTGATGCGTGCGCAGGTCATCACGTTATTGCATGGTGGCAAGAAATACAATAAATCAGAGAAGAAGGGAGACGCACATGAATAAGGAAATGATTATCGTGCTTGATTTTGGTGGTCAGTACAACCAGTTGATTGCACGTCGTGTCCGTGAATGTAATGTGTATGCAGAGGTACATCCGTACACCTTGTCGCTCGACAAGATCAAGGAAATGAATCCAAAGGGAATCATTTTCACGGGTGGTCCAAATAGTGTGTATGGCGAGGAGTCACCACGCTATCAGAAGGAAATATTTGATTTGGGAATTCCGATTCTCGGAATCTGCTATGGCTCGCAGTTGATGGCATATATGCTTGGAGGTACCGTGGAAACTGCGCCAGTCAGTGAGTATGGCAGAACCGAAGTGGATGTAGATAACAGCAGTGCTATCTTCCAGGGCGTAAAGCCACAGACAATCTGCTGGATGAGTCACACAGATTATATTTCAAAGGCACCAGAGGGATTTAAGGTTGTTGCAAAGACACCAGTTTGCCCAGTTGCAGCGATGGAGTGCCCGGAGCGCAAGCTGTATGCGACACAGTTCCATCCAGAGGTTATGCATACTGAAGAAGGACAGAAGATGCTGTCAAACTTCGTTTATAACGTATGTGGATGCTCCGGCGACTGGAAGATGGATTCATTTGTTGAGACAACAATCCGTGAGATCCGTGAGAAGGTTGGAGACGGAAAGGTATTATGTGCCCTGTCCGGAGGTGTCGATTCCTCCGTAGCAGCCGTTCTTCTCTCAAAAGCAGTAGGAAAGCAGCTTACCTGTGTATTCGTTGACCACGGCTTACTTCGTAAGAACGAGGGCGATGAGGTCGAGGCAGTATTTGGCCCGGATGGCCCATACGAGCTGAACTTTATCCGTGTCAATGCACAGGAGCGTTATTATAAGAAATTAGCCGGTGTTACCGAGCCAGAAGCAAAACGTAAGATTATCGGCGAAGAATTTATCCGCGTATTCGAGGAAGAGGCAAAGAAGATCGGCGCGGTTGACTTCTTAGTACAGGGAACGATTTACCCAGACGTAATTGAGTCTGGACTTGGAAAGTCCGCAGTGATCAAGAGTCACCACAATGTAGGTGGTCTTCCGGATCATGTTGATTTCAAGGAAATCATCGAGCCGCTCCGCTTGCTCTTCAAGGATGAAGTAAGAAAAGCCGGATTGGAGCTTGGTATCCCGGAATATCTGGTATACCGTCAGCCATTCCCGGGACCGGGACTTGGTATCCGTATTATCGGTGAAGTAACCGCAGACAAGGTTCGTATCGTACAGGATGCCGATTACATCTACCGCGAGGAGATCGCCAAGGCAGGACTTGCCAAGAACCTTGGACAGTATTTCGCAGCACTGACCAACATGCGTAGTGTCGGTGTTATGGGCGACGAGCGTACCTATGACTACGCGATTGCACTCCGTGCAGTCAACACCAGCGACTTCATGACCGCCGACTGCTCCGAGATCCCATTCGAGGTACTGCAGAAGGTTATGACAAGAATCATAAATGAAGTAAAGGGCGTAAACCGTGTAATGTATGATCTGACGAGTAAACCGCCTGGAACGATTGAGTTTGAATAATGTACATGAGCCAAGAAATGCCGAATTTACGGCGTTTCTTGGCTCGTTTTTGGTTGCGTGACAATCAAATGACAATAAAAATTTCATTCATAATAGATTGCAATAGGGTGAATTACTTTTAGTGACCCCTGTTGAGAAAAGAAGGATAGCATCATCTGATTTATTCCTATACCGATATCTGCAATAGGAGAAGAAGTTTTTTCTTTTGGAGAATCGTCAGTTTCTTCTTCGTCAGAATTTGAATTAATTTCATTGGTAATGTATCCTAACACTTTAATTTTTCCCCCAAATTTGAAAGATGTCATTTCGATGTTATCTCGCATATATTTGTCATTAAGTACAACCATATTGCTGCCAATGCACATTGTATGTCTGTATGGAATAAGTAAAATCAGCATATCAATAATTTCTTTTATGTTATCATAGCTTTTATCTGATTCAGAGCAAGCTGCTTTAAACTGGTATGAATATCTTTTATTGATTTCATTTGTATTTGCATTTGGTTGAGCCAATTCGATATCTTGTTGAATCTTTAGTAAGGCTTGAATTTTATCACGTTCACTCTTTTTAAGAAAGTCAACAAATTTTTTTTCACTAAATATTTTATTATAATAATCCAAATCCAAAATATAAAAATCATCATGAATTTCGATGAAATCTCCTATTTTCTGCTCTGTCAAAAGATTATTACTATTTAAATAGTTCATAAGTTGATCGAATGCATTATCATGAAGTAATTTTGTTTGTACGTCACTTATCAGCTCGGTGTTAGATGTATCTTTTAGGTGTCGATATGTAAAATCCATTTTTCCCTCAATTCCTTTTCCGAATACAGTCAAATCAGCACCTGCTTCAAGATTGGATGTGCGTTCAGATTGTTTGTCTACAGTAGTTTCGCTTTGTGATTGTGTTTCTTGAGATTGAACTAATCCATCATATATTTGTGCAATATATGAATTAAGGGTATCAGTATCTAAATATATAAATCTTCTCATAATAATTAATCCTTTCCTGTGATTATGTTTAATCTATTCCTTCTTCGGTTTCCTTTTCCTCTTCACATAAGAGAAATCCGGAAACAAGTCTTTTAACAATTCAGCAGTTTCTTCTGCATCGTCATCCTCATTCATTTTCTGAACCAGTAGCTGGTCGTCATCATCAAGATTCAATGAGACAGTGTACTCTTTATTTGGGTCTGTTGGGTTCATTGGGTACTTTACCTCTTTGAGATAATACTCCGTTTCTGATATTTCATCATCTTCCAGCTTGTCTCGTAAACTTGCCCAATATTCAACCATCTTTCGAAAGTTATTAAGGTCTTCCTGTGGACGGGGACCGGCACTTGGAAGCCGCTCTTCAAATTTGAAGCATACTTCTCCATCTTTCATAGTAGGCCGTAGTCCGTATGCCCATTCAATGTCAAACAGCACATGAAGTGCGCTGAATATGTTTGCAACATCAGGGTCAGATAATGCATAAAAGCTGACCCCCAGATTGTTTGCAATATTTAATAAAGTTGCTTTATCCGGATATCTGTTTCCGAGCTCATAGTTTCTGATGGTGGATTCGTTTAATCCACATTTATCTGCTAATTCCTTTTGCGTCATGTCAGATGCAATTCTGAAATTTCGAATCAAATAGCCTACCCGGCTGGTAAATTTCTCGCCCATTTTAACTGCTCCTTATTCGTGGAATGAGTGTTGTAGCATGCACGGAGACACGTGGTACAAACCATGCATCTGTGTACATTATATCATCAACAGTGCAAAAATGAAATGTTTTTTACTAAAAAGTATTGACAGTACAAAAATGAACTGCTAATATAAAACACATCAAAACCGTTCAGAAATGAACTGAATAATAAAACAAAAGAGAGGAGGTATTTGCTTATGGAGAACAAACGATTTTTAACAGCGCAGGATGTCATGGAAATGTTGGATGTATCACTATCTTATGCGTATAAACTGATACGACGGCTGAATGCGGAACTCGAGGCTGATGGATTCGTGACAATAAAAGGGCGTGTCAGTACACAGTATTTTATGAAACGAATCTACGGGCTATCTACGGATAAGGAGGTGGGATATATGGCGGTTATCAAGAATAATAAGACTGGAATGTGGGAGGTGAGAACCTATTATAAGGATTTGACCGGAGCAAGAAAACAGAAAACCAAGAGGGGCTTTGCCAAGAAGAGCGAAGCCCTCGAATGGGAGCGGAATTTCAAGCTGAAAGAGGATCAGAGTATCAGTATGAGTTTCAAAAGTTTTGTGGATATTTATTTGACGGATTTAGAACCAAGGATAAAACGCAATACTTTCCTGACAAAGAAGCACATTATTGAGACAAAGATTCTGCCTTATTTCGGAAAACGAAAACTGGATGATATTCGAACCTCGGATGTCATTCAGTGGCAAAATGAGATTATGAAGCTGAAAAAGGATAATGGGGAGTTGTTCTCCCCTACGTATCTGAAAACCATTCATAATCAGCTCAGCGCAATATTAAATCATGCTGTAAATATGTATGGTCTGAAAGATAATGTGGCACGAAAAGCCGGGACTATGGGTAAGGAAGAAAATAAGGAAATGGAGTTCTGGACGCAGGAGGAATTTCAGGCATTTTTAGAGTTCGTGGCAGACAAGCCTATTTCCTATTTTGCATTTGAAATGCTTTATTGGACAGGTATTCGCGAAGGTGAGCTGCTTGCCCTGACGCCGGCAGATTTCAATTTTGAAAAGAAAACACTCAGGATTAACAAATCGTATCAGAGGCTGGAAGGAAAAGATGTGATTACAGACCCGAAAACTCCGAAGAGCAACAGAACCATTGTCATGCCGGATTTCCTTGCTGTAGAGATGGAGGATTTTATAAGTAGCCTTTATGGAATAAAGGATGATGACAGAATTTTCACTATTTCAAAAAGCTATCTGCATCATGAGATGGACAGAGGTGCAAAGCTTGCAGGAGTAAAGAGAATACGGATTCATGGATTACGACACTCGCACATTTCATTGCTAATCGATTTAGGATTTTCTGCATTGGCAATAGGTGAAAGAGTCGGACATGAGGCGGTAGATATCACGTATCATTATGCACATTTATTTCCAACGGTGCAGACGGATATGGCAGCACAACTGGAAACAGAAAGGGAGGCGTTAGTCAATGTCAGAAAAGAATAGAGACGATAAAAACAGGTGGCGGAATGTGACAATAGCATTTCGCATGTCACCGGAGGAAAACGAGGAGTTGAATAACAGAGTGAAGCTCAGCGGATTTCGTACCAAGCAGGATTATATAATCCAGAGTGTTCTTCATCAAAAGGTGGTTGTCACAGGTAACCCGTTGATGTTAGTGCAGTTCCGGCAGAACCTGCAAAAGATTGAGCTCGAGCTTGAGAGGATAGAAAAGGCATCGGATATGGATGGGGAGTTACTTACTCCCATCCGTTCCATGCTGGAAATATTGGAAGGCTTCAAGGAACAACCGAGAACATTGGCAGATATGAAGCAACTTACAGTACCAAATGAGGAATAACAGATGTTTTGTATAAAGGAAGTGACTGCTATGAGCGAAGAAACATTATTTGAAAAATTAGGTGTGAAATACATAGAAAAAGACGGCATTTTTTATCCGTTGATTACATTAGGTGGAGAGGAGAACAGTACAGATGTTGGCAAATATGGTCGTATGTGGATGGATTACATACAGAAGGAATATCCGCAGCGATACAGGAGTCTGGTACGATTTGGCGAATTACATGACAAAGCAACCGAGGTAAATAAAGTAGCTCATGAATTGCTGGAGGATATTGAAAATGAGTGGTTGCGTAAACACAAACCAAAGCATGCGAATTCTTTTGTGGAAATGTACCAGCTACGAACTCAGGCGAGAATGATAGCAGAGGAAGTAGTTCTGCATGATGTGGTGAATTGTTTTCATTAGGGGATAAGTGGAGTTCTGTATCGGAGTTGTGGATAAGCTCCCGAAAGGGAGCTTTATCCGGCGGGGAGAGCCGTATAGCCACTCCGGCGAGGAGCGCAAAACCCGCTTGCGGGTCTGCATTTTTGATGGCGAAGCTGTCAAAAGTGCTTTTGCGTTACTTTTGACAAAAGTAACAAAACCTTCCCAGGGAAATCTGCTGTTTCGTGCCGTATCCGGCACTCATTACGGATAAGAAGGAGGTGCTTATTTACATACCAAAAGAGGAGGATTTTGACAATGGAAAGAACAATAAGTTTCATGAATGGAGAAGGTTCCATCGGGCACAACACAAGAAGATTTATAGCTGACAATGTAGATGCCAGCCGTACCAAGAATAATATCACTCTTATCCATGAGGATATTAAGCAGGCATATCATAAATTGTTTGACGAGGCACTTAAGGAATATAATGCAAAACAGAAACGCAAGGACAGGCAGATTAAAAGTTATTATGATAAGATTTCCCGAAGCAAACAGGAAAAATTATTTTATGAGGTTATCGTTCAGATAGGTAATAGGGATGATACCGGAGTAGGTAGTTCTTCTGCAGAGGTTGCAACATGGGTACTGAAGGATTATGTGAAAAAGTTTCAACTTCGCAATCCACAGCTTTATGTGATTGGTGCTTATATTCATTTGGATGAGGAAACACCACATTTGCATCTGAATTTTATCCCTTGGGTATCCGGTTGCAAGAGAGGATTGGAGACAAAGACAAGTCTTAA
Organism: uncultured Coprococcus sp.; assembly: GCA_900548215.1. Lineage (GTDB taxonomy): Bacteria > Bacillota > Clostridia > Lachnospirales > Lachnospiraceae > Coprococcus. The sequence continues at coordinate 26,782 of URJI01000018.1, forward strand.
GGCGGCACTTGCTACCAGAGGATTTGTAAGTGAAGGCAAAGGGAACACCGAATGGAAGCAGTGGGCGGAGGCAGAGAAAGATGATATTGCTCTTATTATGAGCCGGTATGGAATTGACTGGAAAAAGAAAGATACACACAATAAGCATTTATCCGTACTGGATTATAAGAGGCAGGAGCGGGCAAAAGAAGTGGCTGCACTTGATGGGGAGATAGAGGGCGCACAGGTTGTTCTGGAATTAAAAGAGGAACGGATTGAGTCTCTGGAAAAAGAAATTGAAAGTAAGCGAGACGATTTCAGAAAAGAACAGTCTGAGGCTCAAAAGAAGCTGGATGATACCATAGCCGAAAATCAGAAATTGCAGTCGGAAACAACGGATTTACGCTTAAAGAATTCGGAATTACGGCTGGAATATTATGAGAATGTAGATAAGCTCACGGATAAACAGAAGGAAATTGAGGCTGCGCAAAAAGAGGCTGACAAGTGGATGATGATATCGGATACTGCAAAATTACAGACTGAACGGGCTGAATTTGAACTGGAAGAGGCGGAAAGGCTTAAGACGGAACTGCTTGGTGTGGTCGATGGAGATGATTATCTGAAGGAGCAGGTGATAGAGCTTAGATATCAGAATCAGATGCTTCGGGAGGAGAACCAAAGCTTGAAGGATAAGCTGGAAAAGGCGTATGAGTTTATGAAGCAGTTTGTGATTGGTGGAATGAATCTGCTGGAGAAGTTTTTTGAATGGATTGGGGAGAGGGTAAAGGATGTTGGGAGAGGAAGGTAGGGTGGAGCTAAGGCTCCGCCCTATTAATCTTCAAGAGATGTAATATATTTCATAAATTCTTTTTTGAAATAAAATGCTCTGTTTTTATCAGATATTTCACGACCATAAATACTGGAATATATAGGATGATATGGTTTTGAATCTTTTGTACGAATTTGGATGAATTCGCCACTTGCAGTATGTAAAGTCGATCTGACAGATTCAGATAATTGTTGATTTAACTGGTCACAGATGTAGTAATAGTCTGCTTCAAGTTGCTGAGCAAGAACATGATATTTCGGTAGAGATAGGTCAACCTGAATTGGAGCTAAGTACATCCAGTCTGCAGGATTTCCATCCTTACTGATAGGAACATATAATAAACGCTGGAATTTTTTATATAACTTAGTGTCTTGAAATCTGCGTTTGGATAATAACTCGTCGATAATAGAGCTGGTTTGTGTGATAAACATTGTTTCTAATGGCTTGCCGGTTCGGTCACACTTGTTGGTTTTTAATTCTCCGTCTTCAAAATCAAGAGTAGTATTGGAAAGATTTAATCCAATGGTCAATTCCAAAAGTTGTCCGGTCTTCCCTTTATTGATTTTCATCATGGCATCTTGAACTTGGTCAGGGGACAGATACTCTTTGAAGGGAATATAGGCAAGTTTTTCTATTCTTGTCTGTGCTTCGATAAGTTTCATGATTCGGATACCTCCTTAAAAAATTCATTAATATCAACACTAAGTACATTTGCAATCTGGTTCAATATAGATATAGAAAGACTCTTATCACAGCCGGCGGCCTCGATTTTTGATAGATAGCTGATGCTGATTTTTGCCCGCTCTGCAAGTTGTACTTGTGTTAATTTGGCTTGTTCTCTGTAATGTTTTATATTTGCACCTATAACGCGATATAGGTCTGTATCGTTTTCGAAATGCATACCAGTACCTCTTTCACTATTTGTGAATATTATCGCATGAAATACAGTTCAGACAAATTCACTTATAGTGAAATAAAATTGCTATGGATTTTCCAGAAAAATTGAGTTACAATAGATAAATCAAAATAAAAGAAGGAGGTATGTCTTATAAGTTTACAACCAAATAATTTTAGGCTTGAACCAACAACAGTCTGGTCCTTTCCGGACAGAGGAAGTTGGGCAACGCATTCAGGAAAGTATCGAGGTAATTGGTCACCATATGTACCAAGAAATCTGATGCTTCGTTATTCTAATCCCGGTGATTGGGTCTTAGATCAATTTATGGGTAGTGGAACAACCTTAGTAGAGGCAAAGCTACTCAATCGTCATGCGGTAGGTGTTGATATCAATCCGCAATCTGTTTCAATCTCTGAAACGAATTTACAATTCCGATGTGAAACAAATTCAAAAATCTTTACACGAAATGGAAATGCTACAGATTTGCATTTTATCAAAGATAGTCGAATTGACTTTATCTGTACGCATCCGCCATATGCCAATATCATCAAATACAGCAAAGGGATAGAAGGGGATATTTCATTGCTTAATGTAGAAAAGTTTTTGACAGAAATGCAGAAGGTGGCAGAGGAATCATATCGTGTGTTAAAGAAGGGAAAAATGTGTGCTGTAATGATTGGGGATTTAAGAAAATATGGAAAGGTCATTCCGTTAGGATTTCGTATGATGGAATGCTTTTTACAGGCAGGATTTACGAACAAAGAAATTATAATTAAGGAGCAGCATAATTGTCGTTCTACTGATTATTGGGAAAAACGAAACAAAAATTTTCTGCTTCTGGCACACGAGTACATATTTGTTTTTCAGAAGTAAGATAATTCACAAAGAGTGAAAGTTTTGGTTGTTATTTTGTATGTTTGCAAGTATAATGGATATGTAAAAGATTGCCCGTTATGGACATAGAGAAGAGGAATCAAAATGAGTAATTCAAGTGTTGCTCCATTTGTGAAATGGGCTGGTGGTAAGCGTCAGTTGATTTCACAGATAAAGGAAAGAATGCCTAAACAGTATAAGGATTATTATGAGCCATTTGTGGGTGGTGGTGCAGTTACATTTGAATTGCTACCTGCAAATGCTCTGATAAATGACATAAACAAAGCATTGATAAATGCATACAAGCAGATATGTAATGCACCGAAAGCATTTATGAAGGCTGTAAATAAGCTTGATGAAGAAATGTGGGAAGATGGTAAGGAATACTATTATTCTCTGCGTGAGCATTACAATGATAAGCTGATGAAAGCAGAATATGATGTGGAATTGGCTGCGTTGTTTGTCTTTATCAATAAGCATTGTTTTAATGGCTTATATCGTGTAAACGGCAAAGGATTATTTAATGTTCCGTATAACAATAGCCGTCGGACTTCTGTTGATGAGGAGGCTATTATGGCTACTTCAAAGTATTTACAAGGCGTAACTATTATAGATGGTGATTTTGAAGTAGCGTGTAAGGATGCGAAAAAAGGTGATTTTGTATTTATCGACAGTCCGTATGCACCATTGAATCCAACATCTTTTGAGTCGTATACCAAAGAGGGATTTGATATAGAAAGCCATAAACGATTGGCGAAGCTTTATGATGAATTAACAGCCAGAGGTTGCTATTGCATGCTCACAAACCATAATACAGAGTTGATAAATGAGCTATATGGGAACAAAGGTTACAAAATAGATGTTGTAAGTGTTAAGCGTATGATTAATTCGGATGCATCCAACAGGGTTGGTGAAGAAGTGATTATATGCAATTACTAAAGGAGTCGAGATAATGGAGAACTTATTTACAAAGAAAGTGCCATTATATTTCGAGACAGAAGAATCACAGTTAATCTTAGGTGATTCGTTTAAAATTCTAACAAAAATGAAACTGGAATCTGTAGATATGATATTTGCAGATCCACCGTATTTTTTAAGTAACGATGGTATTACTTGTCAAGGTGGTAAAATGGTTTCAGTTAATAAAGGCTCATGGGATAAGCTTTCAGAAAGTGGAACCAGCGTCGAAGAAAAACATAAGTTTAACAGAAAGTGGATTAGGTTATGTAAGAAAGTACTAAAGCCGAATGGCACAATATGGATATCAGGAACATTACACAATATTTATTCGATTGGTATGGCATTGGAGCAGGAAGGCTTCAAGATAATAAACAACATAACATGGCAGAAAACAAATCCACCACCAAACTTAGCATGTCGATGCTTCACACATTCTACGGAAACCATTTTATGGGCAAAGAAGAATGATAAGAAGTCTCGGCATTTTTTTGATTATCAGAAGATGAAAAAAATGAATGGTGGAAAGCAGATGAAGGATGTGTGGATTGGAGCTTTGACGAAACCATCAGAAAAGACAGAAGGTAAGCATCCGACACAGAAGCCAGAATATCTGCTGGAAAGAATTATTCTTGCATCAACAGAACCTGAATATGTAGTTCTAGACCCGTTTTGCGGTTCTGGAACTACTGGAGTAGAGGCTGTGCGATTTGGACGGAAGTTTATTGGAATAGATGTAAGTGAAGAATACTTGGACATATCCAAGAAAAGATTGGAGAAGGTAGCAAATGACAAATAGAGATTTTGATGAATGGTTGAGTAAGTTCAGACCAAGTATATCGACATATGATTATTATGTGGATTTTGATAAGGTTTATAGAAATGTAGACGAAGTAAAGATTGAATTAAATATATTAAATTCGCTTATAGGTAGCAAGAATATAAAAATAGATTTTGTGAATTTATTAAAACGATATCCTGAAATATTAAAGGTAATACCAATCTTGTTGGCAAAAAGAGAGAATGAGATATATTGCCAAGATGAAAATGGTGGATTTTTGTATAAATTTGATTATGGTAAATGTTCTCCGAATAGCCATAGGTATTATGAGAGGTATACCTATTTTATGGAAAAGACGGGGCTGTTTGATTTGTTGCAGAATCATATTATAAAAGACTTAGTGGATTATGTAACAGGTGTAGAAACTGGACTGGATTCAAATGGTCGTAAAAATCGTGGTGGACATTTAATGGAGAACTTGGTTGAGAAATACATACAAGAAGCGGGATTTATACGTGATATTAACTACTATAAGGAAATGTATCTTGTTGATATAGAAAATAAATGGGGAATTGATTTGTCGGCGTTGTCTAATGAGGGAAAGGCTGCGAAAAGATTTGATTTTGTGGTTAAGACGGATAAAATGGTATATGCAATAGAAACAAATTTCTATACTGGTGGTGGGTCAAAGTTAAATGAAACTGCAAGAAGTTATAAGATGCTTTCGCAGGAAGCTGATACTATAGATGGATTTACCTTTGTGTGGTTTACAGATGGTATTGGTTGGAAAAGTGCAAGAGGTAATTTGAGAGAAACATTCGAGGTTATGGATACGATTTATAGTATTGATGATATAGAGAATGGAATTATGAATACATTATTTAGATAAAGGAGAAGAAACATGAAAAAGGTTAAGGTAGCTTATGAAATGATTTCGATTGAAGATTTATATGTTAATCCTGAAAACGATAGATACATCAATGATTCAGAAGATGAAATATCTGCAATGATAGATATGTTTGGGGTTGCAAATGGAAATCCTAGAATTGAAATGGTCAATTTGGCGAAAGATATAAGTGAAAATGGATTAAATCCTTTTGAATGGCCTATTGTATGGTATGATGAAGAATTAAAAAAATATATTGTAATTGAAGGAAACCGTAGGATAACTTGTATAAAATTGATGACGCAATTCAAGGAGAATGAGGAAATATTGAGGAGCATTCCAGAGGCTGAAAAGATTTATAAATTATCATATCCGGAGGGCGCTATAGAATGTGTTGTGTACGAAGATTTGTACGAAGCACAAAAGGTATTGGCTAAAATACATCAGGATATAAATGAAGGTATTGGAAGAAAACAATGGGATGCATATGCTAAGCAGAAAGCAAATTCGAAATTAGGCAATGGCTCCAAAACATATTCGATAATTCAATTTCTTAGAGAATATGAAGGTGTTAGTCCAGAATTATTAGAATGTATGGCGGGGTCAAGATGGACATCGAAACTTGAGAGAGTAGTTAGTTTTAGAAAATTTAAGGAAGTATATAATATTGAGTTTACTAGTGATTTTTCAATGATCTATAAAGATACCGTTGAGCAGGTGTATCATATGATGGAAAAATTAGTGATGGATTTAATTAATCTTCCGGCAACAGGTAATTTTAGAACAAAAAAAGATTTTGATAATTATACCGATAACTTGCCAGCTGAATTTATAACGCAGGTTCCAGATGAAAATGGTAAGAATGTAACTGAGAACAATACAGCAGAAAAAATAGGCGAGGAATCATGTCAAGTAAAAGACAGTAATGAGGTGGAAAGCCAAGAACAAAAAAATGATACAAACAGCCAAGAAGATGGTATTCAAGACGATGTTCAAGAAGAAAAAGAGCCCGAATTTGATACTCCAAGAAAAATATCTAATCAGCATAAAAGTTTAAGAAAGGCATTAAGATTGAGTAAAGACTATGCTGAGGATATGTTTGGATGTTTGGGAGAAAAGGGTAAAGAGATAATCATAGAATTAGAAAGTATTAACTATATAGATTATCCAAATGCGTCTGCAGCATTATGTCGTTCGATATTAGAATATGTAGTCAAAATGTGGTTGTTGGAAAGTAAGCATCCAGAACAGTTTAAAGAAGGCGATTTGCCAGGTTCGTATAATTCGTGTATAAATGATTTGGCAAACAGAAAAGTTCTTAATGACAAACAACACAAAATGTTGAGAAGATGTGCGAATAAAGAATACTTTATTGATTTTCTTAATAGTTGTATTCATGCTGATTCAAAAATATGCGTGCAACAAACTGCTTTGATAGATGGATGGAAATGCATAAGAATATTGGTAGAATTATATGTTGAAGGACATCAGAAGTAAATGAAAATTTTATTGGTCGAAGCAGATTACAAAAATAAATACCCACCTTTGGGGTTGATGAAAATTAGTGCGTATCATAAAGAAATCGGTGATGAAGTTATTTTTGTTAAAGGAAAAAACAAGGAGTTAAAAAATCAGAAGTGGGATAGAATTTATGTTACTACACTTTTTACATTTTATTGGAAAAAGACGGTTGATACCATAAAATACTATTATAATTCGGTAAATAATCCAAATGATTTGCATGTAGGTGGTATAATGGCAACATTGCTAGAACAGGATCTAAGAACTGAACAGGGGATACAGGGAATAACTATAAGAACAGGGTTACTTAATCAGCCTAATATGTTAGGAAATGAAACGGTTCCGGTTGACCTTATGACTCCTGATTATAGTATCATTGAAAAAGAAAGCAACAAATACTTAGATTATGAATACGAAGTGCAAAATGCATATATGGCTTCGACTACAAAAGGATGTATTAGAAAATGTAAATTTTGTGCGGTAAGTACACTAGAACCTACATATTGTGATTATATTGATATTAAAAGCCAAATAGAGGAAGTTAATAGATTGTACGGAGAAAAACGCAACTTGATGTTAATGGATAATAATATTTTGGCTTCACCACAATTAGAACAAATCGTAGATGATTTAGTTGAATTAGGTTTTGGCAGAGGAAACAAAAGTTATGAAAAGCAATCTGGTAAACGTAAGTTGAAGCAGACCAGATACGTTGACTTTAATCAAGGAACAGATGCCCGTTTGTTAACAGAAGAAACAATTACACAATTGGCAAGACTAGAAGTAAAACCATTGCGAATTGCGTTTGATCATGCAGATGAAGAAAATGTGAGGATATATAAAGAAGCACAATGGCTAGCAGCAAGGCATGGATTTAAGAACTTGTCAAATTATGTGTTGTTCAACTTCAAGGATACGCCGCAAGAGTTGTATTATAGGTTGAAGGTAAATATAGAATTAAATAAAGCCTTTGTGGAGGAAGAACTATATACTAGTATATGGTCATTTCCGATGAAATATATGCCTTTTACAGGAGAACACCGTAAGGATAGAAAATACATAGGAGAACATTGGAATGCGAAAATGTTAAGGGGGGTACAATGTATACTGAATGCAACACATGCAGTAGTGGGACCTAAAAAAGAATTTTTCAATCATGCATTTGGAAGTACATATGAGGAATTTGAGGAGTTGATATATATGCCAGAGCTATTTATTACTAAGAGAAAGGATAATGCGGATAAAATTGAGCAATGGAGGCACATATACAGAAACTTAGCTGATGCAGAAAAACAACAGTTTATTGAATTAATAAAAAACAATAGTTTTCCAGATGTTTATATTGAAAATGAGGAGATACGGTTATTATATAGTTGGTACATGAAGTAGTTTGTTGGTTTTATTGGTGACAACAAAATGACAATACAATCCCATAAAAATCCACACAACAGATGGAAATCAGACAAAACTCCCTGGTTTCTATCACCAAAACCAACGACAAACACCACAAAACAACTTTGCAAAGAGGAGTTTGAATAACGGATTAAAATGCCGAAAGCCTGTATTTATGCGGGCTTCCGGC